>JBLIDR010000286.1:0-4093 GCA_047632655.1 Francisellaceae bacterium
ATCAGAACCTACTGAATGGGTATCACTACCAGGCGGGTTTTCAACAACCTATAAATTATGCTCTAATTCAGTTTTAAAGTCTTGGGCTGAAGGATTAGGTGTGAATTGTGTATCTGACTGATCATGACAAATAAATTTCATATATTTTCATTATAATATTAATCATATATAATTTTTTATGTAATATAGATCCTTGTTGAATATCATAATTAAAACGTGGAGTCTTACATATGAAAAAAATATTACTATCTAGTGTTGTTCTGATGTCATTGACTACAAATGTGTTTGCCTGTCTTATCCCTTCTTATACCGCAGTATATAATTTTTCTGGTGAAGCTACGGGTAGATCAACTGTGCAATTAAGTGGTGAGAATGGAGGCTATTCATATAGTTCAATAACAAATGCAAAGAAGCTATTCTTCAAAGGTAAGTTTATAAAAAATTCACAAGGAAAAATGATTGAGAGCGGATTTTATACCTCTAAATATCAAGTTAATGAAGGTTTTAACAACGTTAGTTATTCTGTTGAGTTTGATAATGTCAAAAATAGAATAACCTCAACCCAAGGCAATAAGAAGTTTCATATCCCTTTTCCTAAAGATAAAAAGATTATCGGAAAGTTGATCTTTACTTCTCAATTGCAATTAATGTTAATAAGAAATAGTAGCTTAAAACAGGTAACGATTAATGCTGCCTTCCATAAAAAAGATGCCAAAATGGAATTTATTACATTAGAGTTTAATATAAAAAATGATGAAAAAATTAACACTCCTCTGGGAGAATTTAATACCAAGGTTTTCAGCGCTAATTATAAGTTTGAGCGTAATGACATGCAGATAAGATATTGGTTCACAGATGATGATAGAAAATTATTGGTCAGAAGTGAAATTTACGTTAATGGAAAGGTGGCGGAAAAAAATGATATTGTGTCTTATCAGATTGGTAAAACGTGCGTTGTAGAAAATTAGTGATTAATTTTTCATTCTTAGGAATATTTAGCCTTAATTATTTTTTAAATTTATAATTTTACGATACTATTCTTAGCAAATAGATGTAATGAAAAGATTGAAAGGTTAGTATATGAAAAGAATGTTATTAGTTATTGTAGGTTTATTATCTTTTTCCTTAAGTGCTTTTTCTTGCTTAATTCCTGCTTATACAGCAAATTATAAATTTACGGGAAAGGCAGAAGGTGTGATAACTCAAACCCTTAATTCTGAAAATGGATATACTTTTCAGTCAAACATTAAAGCCCACAAATTATTTTTCAAGGCACATATTGAGAAGTTATCTCAAGGAAAAATTGTTGATTCAGGTTTTGAAACTTCATTTTTTCACGTAAAAGAAAGTATGAATAACACTGAATATAAAGTCAGTTTTGATAAAAGTAAGAATAAGATGACTCTTAATCAAAGTAATAAAAAATATTATACTGATATTCCTAAAGGAGATGAAGTCATTGGCGAGGTTATATTGCCTATGCAATTGCGCTTAATGTTATTGAAAGACAATGATTTAAAGCAAGCTAAACTTAATGTTGCTTTTCACGGGAATGATACTCGTATGGTAATTATTCCATTAGTATTTAATATTGCTAATGGTGATGAAATTAAGACACCTTTAGCGTCATACAAGACAAAAATTCTCACAACTAATTATAGTTTAGGAAAGAAAAAAATAGAGTTGAAGTATTGGTTTGCAGATAATAAAGACAAAATATTTATTCAGAGTGAATTTTTTGAGGCTGGTAGTTTGAAAGGAAAATCTGAGATAACAAAATATGATGCACAAAATGCTTGTGTGGTTAAAAAGTAACTCTTTATATGGAGTTTACTTCTCGTTTTCAAATAATGATTTGTACTGAGAATACCCTTCTTTATCTAGGTCATTAAAAGCGACAAATCTTAGCGCAGCTGAGTTCATGCACCATCTTTTACCTGTGGATTCTGGTCCGTCATTGAAAACATGGCCTAGATGAGAGTTTGCATTTTTTGATCTAACTTCAGTTCTAGAGCTAAAAAATAGGCGTTTATCTTCTTTAGTAATAATGAATGAGGAGTCAATAGGCTTAGTAAAACTTGGCCACCCGGTACCAGATTCGTATTTATCTGTTGAGCTGAAAAGAGGCTCGCCAGAAATAACATCAACATAAATTCCAGCTTCTTTATTGTCCCAATATGTATTGTTAAATGGTTTTTCGGTACCGTCTTTTTGCGTTACTTTATATTGGATTTGAGTTAATTTTTTAATTTTTTCTTGTTTGTCAAAATCTGTGTAATTATTATTAGCCATAGCAATTCCAAATAAAGTAAATATTGGAATGAGTATAGCACGATGAAGGTTTTTCATTTCACTACTCTTTGTTTAATTGTAATAAAATAAGTTTATAATTAAAAGTGTTGTAATTCTATTTGCATGAGGCCGTCCATGCCTCTGCAAAGTCATTTTTAATCTTTATATTTTTTTCAATGACTAGAGTCCCTTCAGGCGAAACGATAAAGCGCACAGGTTTTTTATCCAGTAGTGTTTGAAAGCTCCCGCATATGATTATTTTTTGGTTATTATCTAAGGCATATAATGTATTGAATTTAATAGATTTAGAATCTTTTATATTTTGTTTTACTTGATTCATTGATGCTTGAATTGTTTTATTAATATTCTCAGGTGTGTTTGCAGCATTGAGATAATATGTCTCAGCAGCAATGGTTTGTATTGATATTGCCATCATAATTAGAAAAATTGATTTCTTAAGCATATTATTTCCTCCATTCCAATGCCAAATACGGATTCCACATTGCGCCTGTTGCACTCATGACTATATCCGCTCCAGCGTTTAAATAATCATCAAAATCACTAGGGGATGTAATCCCGCCAACACCACAGATAGTATAGTCATAATTATTCTTTTGTTTAATTGTATATAAATTTTTAGTCATTTGTAGGCCGATATCTTTTATTATTTTACCGCAAATACCACTATTTAAGCGTCCTTTACCAGGTAGTGCTTGTTGACCAAGTGGATTAACGGCTTGCATGGTTATCGTGTTAATTGCTGCAATACCATCCACATAAGGCGCGTTAGCTTTAATTATTTCCCCAAGGATATCGAGGTCTGAAATATATCCAATTTTAATCATAAGAGGTGTGTCTTTAATGGCATTTTTTACTGCTTTGGATATTATGGAAGATAATCCTTTATCGTGATATATGCTACCTTCTTTGCTGGTAACGTTGGGGCAAGATAAATTTAATTCAATAGCTTTGGCTCCAGCTTCAACAGCGAGTGTGGCGCATAATACATAATCTTCTATAATGTTCCGCTCTGGTAAGGGCGTGCCAACACAGGAAACAATCATTAGTTGATTTTTGTCCATAGTGTTATTGGCTTTTTCAATGTCCGATTGCCAAATTTCAATAGGCTTACTAGGTATTCCAAATGAATTAGTAATTGAGATACTTTTTTTATCGGTGTCTTGCTCTTTTGCTGAATATATCTGCGCACCAATGTCTGATTCAAGTAAAGCGTTTTCTCTGTCGACCAGTAGGCAATTAGGTTTGGGATGAGAGTTGCGTTGTATAGTCCGGACAGTTTTATATACTGGTAAGTCAAAACCAAGTTTGGCATATAAGTTGATGTACTCTGCGTTTAATAAGGGCCCTGCGGGTATACCAAGTGGTGAATTTATGGCGTGTCCCCATAATTTAATGGGCTTATTCTTTATTGCTTTAGGTATTTCCCCTGAAAAGTCTGGACCATTATTATAATTTTCATCGTAACTTTTATGAATATTATATGTCGGTATCATTGTTAGGCTCCAGTCTTATATTTAAAAATAGTTATCTAGTAGAGGGTTATTAATACATTGTACTGAATTAGCATTACAGTGTATTCCAAGTATAGCAAATAAAGGCGGAAATGTTTGTCCTAGCTGGTGCTATTTCTTGTCAAATAAGACATTGTATTATATCCTCCTCGAAGACTTTTATTGATGAATACTAATAGGATAATATAATGCGTACGCAATACAGTTCTGAAGTTAATGAAAACCTAATTGGCAAATCTGTTGATATATGCGGCTGGGTGCATCGTCGT
>JBLIDR010000287.1:0-4056 GCA_047632655.1 Francisellaceae bacterium
ACCGCTGACCCCCACCATGTCAAGGTGGTACTCTAACCAACTGAGCTATGCGACTATGAGCGATAGATGATAATTCCTATTGCCTTAAATTACAACTGAATTACCATATAAATTGATTCAATAACTTTTTAGTACCAATTTGAAGCATCCATGATCAATATAATTGATCAAATAATGCAAACAATGAATTATATCTATTTATTGTATTTTGTTAAATTTTGTATAACAATTTGATTGATTAGATTTAAGTTAAAACATAAGGGTGCATAAGTGAAATTAAGAGGTATTGAAATATTTGTAACGGACGTAAGCCATTGTTGCTTTGCTAAAAAAATCTGTGATCAAATAACCAAAAGTGCTCAAATAAGACAAACTGGTATTGCTAAGCGTACAGTCACTTATATCCAAGATAAAATGAAATCTTCAACAGCTGTTATATTGAGTCTTGGCAAGACAAAAAATTTGTTGCAAATTCAGGTTTAATTGTCTTTCCGGAGTATAGAAATCAAGGATTAGCAAAAAAAATTAAATCCAAAGCGTTTGAGTTATCAAGAGAACATTTTCCAGAAGCTAAGATTTTTGGGTTAACAACAAACCCAAGTGTTATGCTGATTAACTCAGAACTGAATTATAAACCTGTTAGTTACAAACAGTTAACCGAAGATAAAGAATTTTGGGCTGGATGTCAAAGTTGTGTCAATTATAAAATTTTAGCTAGTAAAAACCAACAACACTGTATGTGTACGGCAATGTTATATGATCCAGCAAAAGAAATTAAAAATAAGGAAGAAAAAATGAAAGTTGTTCTAGCTTTTAGTGGTGGTCTTGACACGAGTTATTGTGTCAAACATCTAATTGAAGATGAAGGTTATGAGGTTCACACTGTAACAGTTGATACTGGAGGATTCTCAGATCAAGAATTAATGGACATTGAAAGAAGAGCATATACCTTGGGTGCAACAACACATCAAAGTGTTAAAGCCACTTCTGATTTTTATAAAAAATGTGTGCGTTATTTGATTTTTGGTAATGTGCTTAAAAATAATTGTTATCCATTATGTGTTAGTGCTGAAAGAATTTTTCAAGCATGGGTCATTGCAAATAAAGCATTAGAAATTAAGGCAGATGCTATTGCCCATGGAAGTACAGGAGCTGGTAATGATCAAATTCGTTTTGATATGATGTTTCATATCATGTGCCCTGAAGTAAAAATTATAACACCAATTAGAGATCAAAAATTAAGTAGAGAACAAGAGCAAGATTATTTAAAGAAGCACCATATTGCTTGTTCAGATAAAGTGACAAGTTATTCTATTAATCAAGGTTTATGGGGAACTTCAGTCGGTGGTTGTGAAACGCTTACTTCGCATAAACCTCTACCAGAAAGTGCTTGGCCTACACAGATGGATAAGAACAGTGATGATAAGATTTCAATTAAGATCACCTTTGAAAAAGGGGAGCCTATTGCTATAGATGATAAAGCAGCCAGTCCAATTGCTATTATTAAACAACTTCAAAGAGTTGCTCAGCCATATGGTATAGGGAGAGATGTACACGTTGGTGATACGATAATCAATATTAAAGGCAGAGTCGGATTTGAAGCGGCAGCACCTTTGATTTTAATTAAGGCGCACCATTTACTAGAAAAACATGTTCTGACTAAGGCTCAATTAAAGCTTAAAGATCAGATTGCAGTAACCTATGGTGAGCTGATTCATGAAGGTCAATTTATGGAGCCCGTTTTGCGTGATATTGAAGCTTATTTATTGTCATCTCAAAAAAGAGTATGTGGTGATGTTTTCATTGAAATTTCACCTTGGCAGTTACAGATTTTAGGTTGTCAGTCAAAATATGATTTAATGGCAGCTGAAGGTTCAACTTATGGTGAAAGCAATGAAAGTTGGACTGCTGATGATGTTAAGGGTTTTTCTAAAATACTGAGTAATCAATTACGGGCATATAAAAAAGTAGAAGGTTGACTGATGAATGTTTCAGATAAGGTATCAATTGGTGTTATCGGTGCTGCTGGTTACACTGGTGGTGAGTTATTGAGAATAGCAGTCTGCCATCCAAATTTAACTATTTCTTTTGTTCACAGTCATTCATTTCGTAATAAACCAATTTGTGCGGCACATCCAGACTTGATTGGCTTGATGCCAAATATGACATTTACTGATCAGGTTGATATTAACGTTGATGTCATATTTCTATGTGTTGGACATGGTCAAGCTGCGCCATTTTTAGCTGACAACAGCTTTTCAGATAAAACTATTATTATTGATTTAAGCCAAGACCATCGGCTTAATAATCTGGATGGATTTGTATATGGTTTGTGTGATGGAAATCACAATGAAATCTCAAAGGCCAGAAAAATAGCGAATCCAGGCTGTTTTGCTACGGCGATACAGTTAGCATTATATCCGTTTGCTTATACTAAGAAGTTAAGTTCAGAGGTTCATGTTACAGCGATTACAGGTTCAACTGGGGCTGGCTATAAGCCTAGTGAAACGACTCACTTTAGTTGGCGCGCAAATAACTTGTCAGTGTATAAATCTTTTGATCATCAACATCTACTTGAAATAAATCAGCAATTAGGAAAGACTGGTTGGAAAGGTGATATCAATATGATTCCTGTGCGTGGTTCTATGACGCGTGGTATTATTGTTTCTAGCCACTTCAAGAGTAAGTTAGACGAGGGTACAGCTAAAAGTATTATGAATGATTATTATAGTTATAGTTCATTTATACATATAGTTGATGATGAACCAGATTTAAAATCAGTTATCAATACGAATAACTGCCTTATTTCGGTCAAAAAACACGGTAAATATATTCATATAGTTTCAATCATTGATAACCTTATTAAGGGCGCGAGTGGTCAAGCTATACAAAATTTAAATTTAATTAAAGGTTGGGATGAGTCATTAGGACTTAGGCTTAAACCAGTGGCCTTTTAGGGAAACATCATGCAGCATTTCATGTCAATTAACGATTTACCTAATATTGAAGATGCAATTGAACAATGCAAAATTATAAAAAAAAATCCAAATGCCTTTCGTGATGTAGGTAAGCATAAAACGTTAGGTATGATTTTTATGAATCCTAGCTTGAGAACAAAAATTTCAACAACACAGGCTGCAATGAATTTAGGTATGGATTTATTACCAATAGATTTCAAGACAGGAGCATGGGCATTAGAGTTTGATGATGTGGTAATGGATGGCAATAAAGCTGAACACGTAAAAGAAGCTGCGGCAGTGATAGGTCAATATTGTGATATTATCTCTATTCGTTCATTTGCAAAATTAGAAAATAAGCTTGATGATGAGAAAGAGCAAATTTTTCAATCTTTCAAAGCTTATTCAGGTAAGCCAGTTATCAATTTAGAATCAGCCTTACGTCATCCGTTGCAAACCTTAACCGATATTTTAACAATTGAAGAAAAAAAGAAAACTGTAAAACCAAAAGTTGTATTAAGTTGGGCGCCACATGAAAAATCATTGCCACATGCTGTTGCTAATTCTTTTGTTGAGGGTATGCAGGCGATGGATTATGATTTTGTAATCACACATCCAAAAGGATATGAGTTAGATCAAAAGATAGTGGGAAATACGCCAGTTGAATATGACCAAGATAAAGCAATTGAAGGCGCTGATTTTGTGTATGTAAAAAACTGGTCTAGTTATAATGATTATGGCAAGGTTTTGAATAAGGATAAAAGTTGGACAGTTGATATGAAGAAAATATCAGGAGCGCCGCAATCTAAAGTAATGCATTGTTTACCTGTTAGGCGTAATTTGGTTCTTGGTTCGGATGTACTAGAAAGTTCAAAATCTATTGTTATTGAGCAGGCTCATAACCGTCTTTTTGCTGCACAATATATCCTTAAGTATTTCGTGGAAAAATAATGGCTAAAGAAAGAATTAAAATACTGAAAATTGGTGGAAAAGTTCTTGATGATGATGTTGTGATGAATGAATTACTTGCAGCATTTTCTAAAATTAAAGACAAAAAAATTATTGTTCATGGTGGTGGTAAAAAAGTTGATTCAATTTT
>JBLIDR010000288.1:0-4055 GCA_047632655.1 Francisellaceae bacterium
GCTGGATTCCAAGATCTTGGTGTAAAAAAAGTTCGGTTAACGGGTGGAGAACCAACATTAAGACGTGATTTTATCGACATACTGAGTTTTATTTCTAGCATTGATACTATTGAGAATGTGGCATTGACAACCAATGGTTATGCTTTATATAAAAATGCCAAAAAATATCGAGAGGCTGGTTTAACTAATATTACAGTAAGTCTGGATAGCTTAACGGCTAAATCTTTTCAGACGATAACCCAAATGAAAAGTTTTCATAAAGTTATTGCTGGAATAGAAGCTTGTCTAGATGAAGGTTTTCATAAAGTGAAAATTAATGCCGTTCTTTTACGCGGGATGAATGATACGCCTGAGGAACTTAATCAGTTTTTTGAATATGTTTCTGATAAACCAGTTACGATTCGTTTTATTGAACTGATGCAGACTAAAGATAATCACGAGCTCTATCAAAATAATTTTTCAAGTACCAATTTAATTCAAGATAAGTTAAAGAAAGATGGTTGGCATAACATCCCTAAAGCCATAACGGATGGCCCAGCGCTAGAATATTCTCACCCTGATTTTGTTGGGAAAATTGGTGTTATTTCGCCATATTCTAATATTTTTTGCCAAGACTGTAATCGGGTACGAATTAGTTCAAAAGGTGAATTATATGTCTGTTTGTTTGATAAAATAAATATACCTTTACGTGACTTATTAAGTGATTCTAAAAATAAAGCAGAATTAATTAATAGAATCACATCCTCTTATCAAAAGAAAAAAGTATCACATTTTCTTCACGAAGGTGATATGGGGCGTAGTAAACATTTTTCATCTATTGGTGGATAAAATGTTTGCTACAATATTCAGGATTAGGTTGGGTTTACTTATTATCTCTCTCTTTTTCATTATGCCATTATATGCTGAAATTCCAGTCTTGAAAATTGCTTGTTCTAGTAATTTTGTAACCACTCTAAACAAAATAATTACGAGTTATAAAAAAGAGCATAAAGTTGATTTTATTGTGATGCAGGGCTCATCAGGAAAATTAAGTTCACAGATTATTAATGGTCTGCCTGCTAATATATTCCTTTCTGCTGATCAGGCGCATGCTCAGTATTTAATTAAGCATAGTATAGCGCATAAAAAATTTATTTATGCCATTGGTCAAGTTGTTTTACTAACTAATTCAACACACAAATATAGCTCTGCAAAAGACTATTTACTGCATGCCAATATTGATCATCTTAGCATGGCTAATCCTAAGCTTGCTCCTTATGGCTCTCATGCAAAAGAATTTCTTAAGACTAGAAAGTTATGGGATAAGTTTAGATCTAAAATAGTGTATGGTGAAAATATTAATCAGGTTTTTAACTATGTCATTAAAGGTAATGTTAAGGCAGGCTTTGTGGCTTTATCGCAAATAAATCAATATGAAGCATTGTACGGTAAGTTAAAATATCCATGGAAAATATATTTATTAAACAGTCCTATGAGTTACATTGATCAATATGGTGTAATACTTAATCATTCTACAAATAAAAACGATGCCGAAGATTTTATTAATTATTTATTAAACTCTAAACAGTCTCAGATTAGATTGCATAACATGGGGTATAAAATTAGTTAAAATAATTAATTTTTAATTAAGTATATTTTTTTGTAATTTTATTCAAGTGTGCTTTGCTCAAATAAATGACTTGTCCATTTTCTAGCTTAAGCTCACAACCATTTGTCACTTCTTCAACTGACAAAATATTTGGGTTTGAAATATTATGTAAATCTATGAAGTCTTGGCAACTAATAACTTGTTCTATTTGGCCTTTGTTCATTAATACCACTTGATCTGCTAGGTGATTAACCTCATATTTAGAGTGGGTAATGAAAATCATTGGAATTTTTTCTTGGGAGATATGATCCTTTAAATTATTCATTATCATTAGTTTTTGTTTTTCATCTAAGGCAGAAAAGGCTTCATCTAAAAGCAGTAATTTTGGTCTTGAAAGTAATGCTTGGGCCATGGCAACACGTTGCACTTGACCACCTGATAGTTGGATGGGAAATTGTTTCAATAATAAATCAATATTAAATTTTTCAATAATTTGACTGGAAGATATTTGATTATGTTTTGATTTCAGTCTTTTATAACCATACATTATGTTTTGTTCTATGGTTAAATGTGGAAAGAGATAAGGTCTTTGTCCAACTAAAACGACCTTTCTTTGTGAAATTGGAAGATTTTTTTTATCTTTTTGCCATATAACGCCGTTAACTTCTATTTTTGCAGAATCAGGTTTTTTAACGCCGGAAATACAATTTAATAAACTGGATTTACCTGATCCTGATGGTCCAAAAATAGCTGTAATGCCATTTTTTGGTAGTTTTAACTCTACCTCTAAGATAAAAGATTGCAGTGTGTGATTAAATTTAAAATACATTATAATTAGACTTTCTATTTAAAAGATAAACCAAGAATAAAACGATAAAGGCAAATAGCATTAAAATGAGTGCCATTTGATTTGCTTGGGAATATTGCAATTGTTCAACCTGTTCAAAGATCTCAATTGAAACAACTTTTGTTTTACCGGCGATACTACCACCAACCATTAGGACAACACCAAACTCACCAATGGTATGGGCAAAAACCAACACCATTGAAGTTAAAATTCCTTTTTTGGACAGCGGTAATAAAACACTAAAAAACCTATCCCAGTATGAAGCACCCAGCATGGCTGCTGAACCTATAGCTTGTTTCTGAACTGATTCAAAAGAATTTTGAATTGGCCTGACGGCAAAGGGTAACGAATATATAATCGAAGCGATAACGAGACCACTAAAACTAAAATTTAAACCACTACCTGTAAGACTTACCCAAGCTCCGCCAAAAAAATTATTGGGATTAAATAATATAAGTAAGTAAAAGCCTAATACTGTTGGTGGCAGTATCAAAGGCATATTAAGTAAAGAGGCAATTAGTGATTTATACCAACGCTCAGAAGCGCTCAACCACAAAGATAAACAAATGCCTATAAATAGCAGTAACACAGTCGTTATTAGTGCTAATTTTAGTGTAATCCAAAATGAGATCCAAGCCATTGCAATCTGAATAAATATTATTGATATATTATTTTACTCGAAAGTAAGTTCATTTTATACGCCATCTTCGGGTTTTGCGCTGTTGAATTTTAATCGCGATGAAATAGTCTATCTGGAATATTTTTAATTACCCTTAGGAAGAACCGCTGAGATCCTTTTATGGTAAGTGGCTATCGAAGATTCATCAACTAGACAATATGCTTATTATTGTCTAGGTTTAGAGTTACTTTGTTAGTTGTGACTGCAATCATGTTTTTGAGAGGTATAAAACGCAAGTTTGAAAGATTTAAATCAATCTTTGCTGATCATTGGTTGGCCTTTACTGAATTTTATCCAAGATATGACACAGATTATTATCATGCCGAAATAACTAAGATGATAAATTGTGGAACAGGATCTGGTGGATTTGCTATATTTAAATGCTTGAAGTGTGGACAAGATGAGCATGTAGTTCATTTTAGCGGGTTGCCCTCATTGTGGTAAAAGATATGCTAGAGACAGCATGGAGAAGATAGCTTCAAACTTATTTCTTGGTATCAGTTATCGCCAGATAGTATTAATTAATAACCAGATTCGCATCATAAGCTTAAATGATCCTATAGATACAACAACTACCCAAGGAAGGCTGATGTTTAACATCTTTGCTTCACTAGCGGAATTTGAAAAGGATTTAATTCGTGAGCGCACAATGGCTGCTCTCAATTCAGCTAGAGCTAGGGGCAAAATGGGTGGAAGACCAGAGGCTTGTCTGAAGAGGCACAACGTAAAGCTTGTATGGCCGAGGCACTATATAAACAGCGAGAATTAACAACTGAAGAGATTTCTATACAACTTGGTATTTCAAGAACTACACTTTACAAATATTTAAAGTATCGTTCTGTTGAGACTGGTTAATTTTCAAAAAGGGGAGAAATGGAGGGCTCTGCATGTAACCCGTAAAATGTACTATTATTAAATTGGTAATTATATTTAATTTTAGT
>JBLIDR010000289.1:0-4022 GCA_047632655.1 Francisellaceae bacterium
ACAAAGATTATTTTTCTCAGATTAAAAATGAAGCAAAACTACTTGAAAGTGTGATGCATTTAAGATCAGAGCAGTTATTTATAGATGCTTCAAAAAGTTTAACTCGTGCGATATTTATTATGAATACTCTTAAAGAGAAATATGAATACTCATTCATATTCTTAGAGAAAGATATTCATGGAGTCATCAACTCAATGAAAAAAGACAAAGTAACAATAAAATTGTCAAATGGATTTACTAAAGAAAAACTCTCTAACAACCAATTTAATATACACAACGCTGTTGAGCAGATTAAATCAATTTCAAGACACATTAGGCGGATTTCAAAAATATTCGGAATCAAAGGAATGCAAGTTGAATACGAGCAATTCACTAATAATCCCAAAAATGTTTTTTTAAATCTAGCTAAAACACTAAAACTTGATTGGGAAGAAACTATGTTAGACCTTAATTGTAATGAGCATCATTTGTTAGGGGGCAACTATTCTAGAATAAATGCAAAAACGATAAAAAAAGGTAAGGGTGAACACAATGAATTATCAAATGAAGATATCAATATTATAGATGGATATAAATAATGATTGAGTTTTCGGTCGTAATTCCCCTTTATAACAAAGAAAAATATATTGCTGATACTTTGCAATCAGTAGTAAATCAAAACTATAAAAATTTCGAAGTGATAATTGTAGATGACGGCTCTACAGATAACTCAGTTGAAAAAATCATGCCTTTTCTGGGCGATACAAGATTTAAACTAGTTGAACAGCAAAATGGTGGCGTAAGTTCCGCAAGAAACACAGGCGTTTCGTCGAGCCATTTCGACCATGTTGCATTTCTAGATGCAGATGACTTGTGGATGCCTGATTATTTGTTGAAAATGCAACAAGCGATAACTCAATTCCCTGATTGTGTTATGTACAACTGTACTGGAATCGTAAGGAACGCAGATGGTTCTGAGTTTGAAAGGGTTATAGAAAAATTTAAAGGTAAAATTTGCCTTAATGATTTTTTTGAGAACCCCCATGTAACCTTACATACAAGCGCTACAATAGTTTGTAAAAAAGCGTTCAGTAAAGCTGGAGGATTTCCTGTAGGCATGAAAAGAAATCAGGATTACGCACTATTCTTTGCAATAGCTTTTTATGGTCAAACCGTATATTGCGGATTTCCATTATCTTTGTATAACGGTGCATGTGAAGGCCAAGCAACCAGAACTCCTATGAAACAAGTGTTACCACATATAGTTAATCGTTTTAATGCGGTCCATCGACAATACTCCTTAAACATTAGCGAAGATAATAAGAAATATTTAGTGTTTCTTCAATATGAATTAAGGCACACCTTTTTGCAATTGAGACGTGAAAAAGATATAGAGTCATTTTCTTACATGACCAATAACTTGAATAGAGATATTTTAAATTTATTTCTATTTTTTGAAAAAAACATCTATTCATTAAAAATAATTAATAAATCAATCGAAGCATTCACTTTGGCAACAAAGTTACGTTGGAGATTAAGGGGTTACCCAAGATTTAAGTGGTAATTATAATCGCAGGTTGTTTCTTGCTATGAACATATTTTGAAGGTTGATATTTTGAATTTATTTTATTTGACTGCTTTAAAGGCTTTAAGAAAAACTTATTGTGAGGTTTTTAATAAAACTCCGCAACTTAGAAACTGGAAAATGTTTTCCAATAAAGATTATTCCAATGCTTTGATTTTTAACATCCTATCTTCTGATGAACCATGCATGATTAGCAGAATTGGTTCAACCGAAATGATGTGCGTTAATAATCACTTAGGCGTGGAAAATAAAATAAATAAAACGATAAGTGGTTATCTCAAAGGCAACGAATCCCCTTGGTGGTGGGAAACTACAACAATTGAGCAAATGCAAAAATGGTCAGGGTTTTTCCCTGCAGATATATGCAAACTACAGCAATTTAGTAAATTAATGCTTCAAGATATAAAAGAAATAGATTTGTTGGGCTCTTGGTTAAATGATGAAATCCATCTTAAACCTGAATTAGTTAATGCTAAACGTGTTGTCTTGGAAGACCTAGAACCTTTCTTCGCAACGTCGCCATGGACAAGAGCGTTGGCAGGTAAAAAAGTACTTGTTGTTCATCCATTTTCAGAAGATATTGAATCGCAATATAAGAAAAGAGAGCTGCTTTTTGAAAACGGTTTGCTACCTGAATTTGAACTAATAACAATTAAAGCAGTACAAAGTCTTGCAGGTGAAAAGACGCAATTTAAAGACTGGTTTGAAGCTCTCGATTCCATGAAGAATCAAATAGATAATACTGATTATGATGTCTGTATTATTGGTTGTGGTGCCTACGGTCTGCCATTGGCAGCGCATGTTAAACGAATGGGCAAGAAAGCAATTCATTTAGGAGGAGTTACTCAACTCTTGTTCGGCATAAAAGGCAGCCGTTGGGAAGAGTATATTGTTTGGCCCTACATGAATTTATTTAATGAATACTGGGTTAGGCCTGGCGAAAGCGCAAAGATAACAAACGCAAAACAGGTTGAAGGAAGTTGTTATTGGTAGCCTTTTTTCTCGCTATAAAGTGATAACTTAATAAAATAAGCATATTTAGTAAATATGTCAGAGGTGTATTTTGAATAGAACATTATTACGTATTGCTCTCTTACCATTAGGACTTATGCTTAAGTTCTTCGAATTGGCTAAAGATGGAGCTAGGGACATCGAAAATAAATTGCGCTTTAAAAGTGCAATTGTAGATAAACTATGTTTTATAGATAACAAGACAAGTATTGGCAATAATTGTCACATACTCAATAATACGATATTAAATAATTGCACTATAAAAAATTATAGTTACATCGGACGAAATTCACTAATTCAAAATACAACCGTTGGCGCATATTGTTCTATAGCAAATGATGTTTGCATAGGGTTGGGTGTGCATCCTAAATACTATTTTTCTACCTCCCCATTATTTTACCGAGTGAAAAACACATTTAAACTCAACGTAGTTGATTGTGATCTTAATTTTGATGAGTATAATCCAATCATTATAGGCAACGATGTTTGGATTGGAGCGCGTGCAATTATTATGGACGGAGTAACAATAGGAGATGGTGCTATTGTTGCTGCTAATGCTGTAGTCACGAAGGATATACCAGCTTATGCAATTGTAGCCGGTGTTCCAGCAAAAGTTATTTCATACAGGTTTGAACCTGAAAAAATAATTACGTTATTGAATTTAAAGTGGTGGGATTTGCCAATCGAATCAATACAAAAAACATTAGAAAAACGAGAGCTAGCTTGATTTCAAATAGCTACAAAGGATTCAGAAAGGTATTTACTTTTTTGCTATCAAAAATATATACGCCAATTGCAAGATTGATTTTTCTATTAAATGATGTTCAATATGGTACCGGTCTAAAAGTCGGTGGATTGTTGAAGATATTTGTTACTCGCAGAGGACGGGTTATTTTGGGGGATAATTTAAAAATAAATAGTGGCGAAAATCACAACATTATAGGACGACAGCAAAAATTTACATTATGGGTCGAAGGTAAACTTACCATCAAAAATGATGTAGGAATAAGTGCCAGTGCAATTATATGTAATCATGAAATTACGATTGGTAACAACGTTGTGATTGGCGGTAACACGGTTATTTACGACACCGATTTTCATTCACTAGATCCTGACATTAGAAAGAACACTGCACTCGATCGGAAACTAGCTAAGTTTGCGCCGGTAACAATAAACGACAATGTTTTTATTGGAGCACATTCGACTATATTAAAAGGTGTTGAAATTGGAGAAGGGGCTGTTATTGGTGCTTGTTCTGTAATATCCAAAGACATTCCACCCCGAGAAGTTTGGGCTGGAAATCCAGCATGTTTTGTTAAGACAATATAATGACTAAACATTTTTTCTATGCACAAATATTATCAATTTTATTCGTTTTAACCAGCTTACTTTCTGTAACTGCTTCTGTTCAACATAACACTGGCTTACCTGTTGCGAATACAACGGT
>JBLIDR010000290.1:0-4016 GCA_047632655.1 Francisellaceae bacterium
CCCCATAAACCATGTTTCAAAAATAAGATATATTGCATAGATAATCGCAAAAAATGAAACAATAAAACCCATAAAAGAAATAAAACGCAATGGAACATCAGAAAAAGACAACATTCCAGTCAAAGCTAGACTAAATAATTTTTTATAATTCCATTTGCTTTTACCTCCATCGGCTCTTTCAGCAACAGTATATGGAACCTCACAACCTTCAAATCCAACCCAAGCATAAAGACCTTTCATAAATCTATTTACTTCAGGTAAATTATTCAATGCAGTTACAACTTCTTTATCAATCATGCGAAAATCACCCGCATTAGCTGGTATATGTATACGTGTGATTATATTATTTATCGCATAAAAAGCGGATGATAAAGTGCGTTTAAGTTTTCCTTGATCATTCCTACTTCGAATCCCATAGATATTTGAATAGCCAGCTTTCCATTTGTCAAAAAATTGATCAATGACCTCTAAAGGATGCTGAAAATCTGAATCCAAGATAACGACCACATCAGCTTCACTAGTCGCTTGCAAACCTGCACATAAAGCGGCTTCTTTGCCAAAGTTACGTGAAAAACTAATAAATTTAACTGGAAATTGGTTAGATAATTTTTGGATATAAGCTGCTGTTTCATCAGAACTGCCATCATTTATCATGACAATCTTATAATTATCACTCAGTGATTTAAGTTTTGCATTTAAAGCAGTAATAAAGTCTATAATCAGAAATTCTTCATTATACACTGGTACTACTGCATAAATATTAGGGTTATGGATATTTCTTGGTGTCATAGCAATATATGATATAATTATTTGATAATAAGTATAGATTGCTTTATTTTTATTTACTATGTTTGATTTCCTTATCATTAGATTGGATTCTATTTTATGTTACAAATCGCTTTATATCAGCCTGAAATTCCACCCAACACTGGAAACATAATACGTTTATGTGCAAATTCTGGAGCTCAATTACACTTGATTAAACCTTATGGTTTTGATTTTAATGACAAACGCTTACGCAGGGCTGGGCTTGATTATCACGAATTCGCCAATGTCAAACAATATAACTCCTTTGATGAGTTTATTCATACAAACAAACCTTATAGAATATTTTCTTGCTCAACTCATGGCTCAAAAAATCATACTGAAGCTTCATATCAAGAAAATGATATTTTTTTGTTCGGCCCTGAAACTCGAGGCCTACCAAAGGATTATCTTAACAAGTGTAATGATAATCGGATCATCCGTATTCCTATGTTTGAAGATAGTCGCAGCCTTAACCTATCGAATTCTGTAGCCATAATTTTATATGAAGGTCTCAGGCAACTAGAGTTTAAAGAATTAAAGTAGATAATGCTTTAAACTTTTTATTTAAAGGTCTTCATTTAAAATTAAATTCACTAACTGCCTAACTTTGGGCTGGAAAATCTGTTTTTTTGATAATAAATATATAAATTCTCTTTATCACAAAATTCATTTGGTAACATCCCGACAAGTTTACGAGTTTACTGTGCCCTGCCCGGGCTCAGCTGTTATCTTAGTAACCATATTAGGCTATTTACCTATTAGTGAATTATATGGGCTTATAATTATTGTACTTATATTTGCAGCTTTGTGTTTGCTAGGGGTAGCGCTTCTATTTCAAATACAAATACAATTGCAAAAGTAATGAATTTTAGATAATAAATTTAAATCAAACAATGATTACTGTAATATAAGATAATCAGATTTAAACACAGATTTGTTTATGCACGTTAAGTTTTTTAATAATCAATAAGGATAAAGACATGATAGTTGGTGTAGATGAAGTTGGTCGTGGACCATTAGCCGGACCCGTTGTTGCCGCAGCAGTTATTTTCACCAAAGGAAATATTCCAATTGGAATAAATGATTCTAAAAAACTTTCAGCAAAAAAAAGAGAACAATTAAGTAAAGAAATAATTCTTACTGCTAGAAAATACTGCATTGCTTCAGCGAGTGTAGAAGAAATTGACAATATAAATATTTTACAAGCATCATTATTAGCAATGAGACGCGCTGTTGATGGATTAAATATAAATCCGACAATGGTTTATGTCGATGGGAACAAGCTGCCTGACTGGAATTATACTTCTGAAGCTATCATCAAAGGTGACAGCAAGGTCATAGAAATTGCAGCAGCTTCAATCATAGCTAAAGTCTATCGTGATAATTTATTAGTAGAATATGATAAAAAACATCCAGAATATGGCTTTGCACAGCACAAGGGTTACCCAACAAAAGTTCATCTAGAATCCGTAAGAAAATTTGGTGTGTTAGACATTCATAGAAAATCATTTAAGCCTATTAGAGAACTGTTAATATAAATTGACAATATCATCCGTTGAATACACCGGGTGAATCACTGTGTTTTAATCTATGAGAAGTATATACTATGGCTAAATTTGATATAAATTATATTTCATTTAAGGGGTTAACATGGCTGGTCATAGTAAATGGGCAAACATTAAACATAAAAAAGCAGCACTAGATGCTAAACGTGGTAAAGTTTTTACCAAACTTATAAGAGAAATTACGGTAGCAGCACGATTGGGTGGGGGTGACGCTTCCGCTAATCCAAGATTAAGAGCTGCTGTCCAAACAGCATTAAGTAACAACATGACACGTGACACAATTGAGCGCGCGGTTAAAAAAGGCGCCGGTGATGATGATGGTGCAAATGTTGAAGACATTCGTTATGAAGGTTATGCTCCAGGTGGCGTAGCAATCATTGTGGATTGCATGTCAGACAACCGCAACAGGACTGTTGCAGAAGTTCGCCACGTTTTTAGTAAGTCAGGAGGCAACCTTGGTACTGATGGTTCAGTGGCATATATGTTTGAGAAAAAAGGTTTTATTTGTTTTGATTCTGGAATGGATGAAGATAAAATAATGGAAGTAGCAATTGAATCTGGCGCTGATGATGTTTGTCTGAATGATAACGGATCAATAGATGTTGTCACAGGAGTGGATTACTTCTCAGATGTCAAAGATAGTCTAGATGCTGCAAACTTAAAATCAGAAAGTGCAGAAATTGCCATGGATGCTGAAATTAAAGTGCCTCTGGATGCAAAAGCTGCTCAAAAATTATTAGCTATGGTAGATCGTTTTGAGGACTTAGATGACGTACAAAATGTTTATACTAATGCTGATATCTCTGAAGATGTTATGGAAGAAATTTCAGGTTAAATGATTATTCTAGGTGTTGATCCAGGTTCAAGGATTACCGGTTTTGGTGTAATAAAAATTGTTTCTAACAGGTGCTACTATGTTACCAGTGGCTGTATTAAAATAACAGAAATAGAAGTTGGCAATAGATTAAAACAAATATTTGATGGTTTAACAGAAGTAATTGCTTCGACAAAACCTGATACATCTTCAATTGAACAGATATTTATGTTTCAAAATCCAGGCGCAGCAATAAAGCTTGGACAGGCTCGAGGTGTGGCTTTATTATCACTAGCTCATAATGGCCTACCCATAGCTGAATATTCTGCTAAACAGGTTAAAAAAGCTGTTGTAGGTACCGGTGCGGCAACTAAGAATCAAGTTCAAAGCATGGTACAAATTATCTTAGATCTTAATAATAAACCACAGGAAGATGCCGCTGATGCTTTAGCAATAGCTATTTGCCATTACCATTCATCACAAGGATTATTAAATTTAACAGAAGCTAACAAAATTGTACATGGTCGTTTGCGACGATAAATTTTTATTGCGTATCTGAAAAACTCATTGCCTTAGATTGATCACCATTATTATTACCCTGATGATGTTTTCTTCCATGTTTCGGCTTAGGAAAAGGCATCATACGCCCACTCTGGGCATCTACAACTAAGAAAGAAACAGCTGTTGATTTGCTAGTTTCAGCTACATAAACCAAATAAAATTTATTACCATCAACTAAATCAATTTCATTAATTTTTTGAATGGTTAAATCAGATTTATTATGTTTAATTAATGCTGCTTGAACTAATGTTTTGACATCTTTCTGTGTT
>JBLIDR010000291.1:0-4002 GCA_047632655.1 Francisellaceae bacterium
GATATTAATACTGGTATTCTTTGTCGTCGTGTAGACTTATCTCCAGCGGTTGATATTCCTGTAAAAGTCGATGCTGTTCAGGAAGCATTAATGTGTTCAGTTTTGGTTAATGGTGAAGTTAAGATATCTACTATTGAGCATTTGATGTCAGCTTTATGTATGCTGAAAGTTGACAATATTATTGTTGAAGTTGATGCTCCAGAAATTCCAGTCATGGATGGAAGTTCATCTCCATTTTTATTTGCATTGAAAGCTGCTGGCATTAAGCAGCAAGAAGCTTTACGTAAACAAATTAAAATTATTAAGCCAGTAAGAATTGAACACGAAGATAAATATGTTGAGCTTACGCCATCTGATAAAACATCTTATCGCTTTGAAATTCAATGGGATCATCCTGTTATTGCAGCAACACCATCTGTGTATGAATTTGATGGAGAATATGCGACTTATGAAAAAGAAATTTCTAGAGCTAGAACCTTTGGTTTTGTTGAAGAATTAGCATATTTACATGCAAATAACTTAGCGAAGGGAGCTTCTTTAGATAATGCGGTGGGCGTTTCAAAAGAAGGCGTGGTGAATGATGGTGGTCTGCGTTATGAAGATGAATTTGTTAAACATAAGATGTTGGATGCCATTGGTGATTTTTATGTGGGTGGAAATATAGTAGGGCATTTTAATGCTTATAAATCAGGGCATAAATTAAATAATTTATTGCTGCGTAAACTGTTTTCAGAAAAAGATGCTTGGGAATTGGTTTAAATTTCAAAATCCAATCCTAATATGCATTTCCTATAAACGTATCTTATTGATCAATACCTTCCGAATTAAGCAGTTCTGGCGCACAAGTCAATAAAGCATAGCGACTAGAGTCCGTAATCTAATGCTTGCTTCTATATTAAAGTGAGATATTCATGTAATTTGGATTATATGTAGCCCATCATTCACAATCACGACTGAAACCAATCATTTAAGCTTTCATAGCTCTATATTTCGGAAAATTGTAAATCACAATAAGTCGTTAGATTATGGACTCATTGATTTGTTTAGGTGTAGTGATACACCAACTAGATAGCGATGGTTTATGCAGGCAAGAAATAAGTATTGAATCCTTTGAGCATTGGTAATTATGCTATAGTATTAACAACCAAAAATTATATAAGTTTATTTATGAATATCAAAACAAGATTTGCGCCAAGCCCAACTGGTTATTTGCACGTTGGCGGGGCGCGTACTGCCTTGTTTTCTTGGATCTATGCAAAAAAAACTAATGGTAAATTTGTCTTAAGAGTTGAAGATACGGATTTAGTACGTTCAACTCCAGAAGCAGTTCAAGCTATACTAGATGGAATGGAGTGGCTAGGGCTACATGAGGATGAAGGACCGTTTTATCAAACAGATCGCTTTGAAAGATATAAAGAAATTATTCAGAAGATGCTTGAGGGTGGTCATGCATATCGTTGTTATTGCTCCAAGGAAAGACTAGATAACTTGCGCACAGAGCAAATGAAAAATAAATTGAAACCTAAATATGATGGCTGTTGTCGCTCTATTTCTTCTGAAAAGAAACAGTCGTTTGTTGTGAGGTTTAAGAATCCATTGTCAGGATCTGTATCATGGAAAGATTTGGTTAAGGGCGATATTAATATTGCTAATTCTGAATTGGACGATTTTATTATTGCCCGAAGTGATGGCACTCCAACCTATAATTTTTGTGTCGTTATTGATGATATTGATATGGCAATTACTCATGTTGTGCGAGGGGACGACCATGTTAATAATACACCTAAGCAAATTAACTTATATCATGCGTTAGGGGTTCAATTGCCTCTGTTTGCACATGTTCCTATGATTAATGGCACAGATGGCAAGAAGCTTTCTAAGCGCCATGGCGCAGTTAGTGTGATGCAATATCGTGATGATGGATATTTACCTCAAGCTTTGGTGAATTATTTAATTAGACTTGGTTGGTCTCATGGAGATCAAGAAGTTTTTTCTGAAGATGAATTGTTAGAATTTTTTGAACTTAAAGATATTAATGCTTCACCAGCTGCTTTTGATTTTGATAAATTAAATTGGTTGAATCAACACTATATGCGAAGCCTGCCAGTGAAAGAAGTAGCATCGTATTTACAATGGCAATTCAATCAATTGAATATTAATACAAATAATGGACCTAGTTTAGATTCTCTAATTCCTGTAATGGCAGAGAAGTTTAAAACACTTAAAGAAATAGCAGAACAAAGTATATATTTTTATGAAAATTTTAATTCATATGTTGATGCAGCTAAGAAAAAACATTTAAAGAAAGCAGCTAAAGCACCGTTAATGGAAGTGTTAGGCGTGTTACAGTTGTTATCGAATAATGATTGGTACAATGATGAAAAATTACACACAGTCTTGACTGAGACAGCAGCTAAGCTTGAAATTGGAATGGGTAAAGTGGGTATGCCTGTACGTGTTGCTATCACTGGCGGGTCTAACTCGCCTGACATTGGAACGACGATGCGTTTGATCGGTAAGGAAAGAGTTCTTGAGCGGATAGCGATAGCGATTAAAACGATTGATATGGATTAATATTTAGGAATGGTTTTTTATACTGGAAATTAGATTAATTATTAACTACTATTTTATAATCATAGTTTATGAGTGCTTTGATGAACAAATGCTAGAGTTTTTTTAAAAAATACTTGCACTAATTGATTAACGCGTGTATATTTACACCTCGAGATTCGGGGCTATAGCTCAGCTGGGAGAGCACTTGCATGGCATGCAAGGGGTCAGCGGTTCGATCCCGCTTAGCTCCACCAAGTGTTGATAGTTTGAAAAAAGTATGTGTCCCCATCGTCTAGGGGTTAGGACACCGCCCTTTCACGGCGGTAACAGGGGTTCAATTCCCCTTGGGGACACCACTTTTTCAATTACCTATAATCTTCATATAATATTTACCTTTGTCCCCATCGTCTAGAGGCCTAGGACACTGCCCTTTCACGGCGGCAACAGGGGTTCAAATCCCTTTGGGGACGCCATTCTAAATGATGGTGAAACTCTCAAAATTTAATTTTTCTGATCAATTTTGTAATATCCAGTTTAAACATCTTAAATGTAATCACATAAAATTCTTGTGATTGATATATGAACTCCTTAACTTTGCGACCCAAAATAAGCCATTATCTCATCCCTTGTCATTTGCTTAGTCTCATTCGAAAAACAATAATAACTAGGCCTACGGTCACTAAAATATTGCATATTCATGTCCAGACCTTCCAGATTAGGAAATAGCCCGACTGCATGTTATATTCACCAGTTGCTTTGAGGTTATAAAATAGGTGTGTACCACATTCAGAGCAAAAACCACGAATTGCTCAAGCTGATGAGTCGTAATATTTTACTTTTTCATTGCCTTCTATCTCAACAATAGTTCCGCACTGTACTGCAAAAAGTGGGCCGCTACCCCAGGTTCGACATGTTTCACAGTGACACACTGTAAATTTAGGATTAATTTCTCCTGCGCTGATTTTTACGCTACCACAAAGGCAGCTTGTTTTTGAATTTAACATCATTTTTCCCTCATTAGAAGCATCATAGTATAACAGAATATGGTAATGACTCTAAGAGCGAACCTTATCGCCAGTACGGGAAACATCAGTTGAATAAAAAATCTAATAGCCCAATGAAATATTAGGCTATAAAAGCCGATGAATATTTATAAAGAGGTTTCAAATGAGGGTGCACCAAAAGAGAAAATGGCATTTGAGGCAGATTAAAGATTATGGAAGTAAGAATTTAGAAAAAGTTGTGTTGACAGCTTGGGGTGGAATACTCGATCAATTGTAGTGATCAAATTCAAATTATATTTCAGGATACAATCAACAACTCTAAGAGTATGATTGATTTCGATGTTTTTATGGTATTTTTTGAAAGGATTTTAAGTAATGGTGCCCGAACTCGGAATTGAACCAAGGACACGAGGATTTTCAAACCGTAAAAATAGTTATTGCTTTC
>JBLIDR010000292.1:0-3981 GCA_047632655.1 Francisellaceae bacterium
AGCAGGAATGACGGGGCAGGTTGACCCCGGCATTCTTAGTTTAAAAAGGTAGACATAAAATAAAAGACCTGAACCCGGCATCTTTTGTGTAGATAAGAAAATAGTTATTTAACAATAACTATCACTTTTTAATGAATAAAAAGGCCCGTGCCAGCGTCACGTTAGACCTGCAATTGTTGGCCTTACAATACAAAATTCTAGCTCTAAAACCGACATTTTCTCTCACTTAAGTCTGCCTAATGCATTTCTGAAGCTTTCTTGATAATTTAAAACATCAGTTTCAAAGCAATGACTTTTAATTTCATCGTTCAACTCACGCGATTTTTTTATCCTATCGCTTAAGAATTCATAAGAAGTAAAGGTTTTTATATTGGAATGATTAAATGTTAATCTTACATCACTAAATTTTTTAGGCATAAACTGAAAAACTGATAATCCAGCGTTGTATAACTCCAAGCCTAATGTAGATGAGATAAAGACTACATCTTTGTAATTATAATTAATAGTATGAACCAGTTGTCGTCCAACGTTAGCCGAGATTTTATCAAGAACTGTTGATGTGTGGTATGGATGGGGCTTAATATCGTATTCAGATATAATTTGATTTGCTATCAATCTATCACACAACGTCAATACCATTTCATTAAATGATTGATGATTTGGACCATCTAAGATCACAAGAAGATTTCTTTTTTTACTTGCCGGAGTTAAGTTTTTAAACAGCAAAGATGGAATTGATGCTGTAAATTCTGTTTTCTTGTTAGGATTATACTTACATAATATCTTAGCAACATACTCATTCCATAAAAAACTGTAAGTACTTGGACTAACACGTGTATTAACTATATTGACGTCTGCAGAATCTGTAGTGTCGTAAAATAGCGCATGTTGTAATGTAATAGTTTTAATCTCAGGATTTAATGTATTAATACAAGAACTTACTATAGCTTCAACTGGTTGCATATCAGCATGAAAAAAAACATATTTAATACCTAGTCTTCTCACTATATCATTTAATAGTTTATAAAGTCTAAATGACAAAATGCACTTATCAAGCATTGCAGACCGAGCATTTGTGCTTAAATGTAAGAACTTTCCTCTAAAACTCTTTATGAGCCAGACTAATTCTTTACCTGACACGGTTGGATTGAAGCTCATATTAAAGAGTTCACAGGGTCCATGTCTTTTGAGAAAGTTGAAACTACTATCACTAATCCCAGAGGAATCAGAAACCAAGGCTTGAGCAGAACACTCAACTTGAAAGTTATAATCAGCTCTATCTAATGTCTGCAAAAATAACGAATCACCTGCTTGTATAAATCTATATCGTACTCTTTTAATCGCAGGTCTACTTTTCCCTTTATCATCAGTGTTATTAAGAGTGATTAAGTCTGCCATCAAACAATTATCAAGTGAAACTTTGATAAAAGGCGATGAATTAACAGTTATCATAGAGAGATTTTTTCTTAGCATTTCTAATGAAAATGTCTTGAATCCATTAGCAACATGATTGATATCAAAATTTGTTTTTGCAAAATGTGATGCGTTTCGACTGACTGAATTATTTATTCGTTCTTTATAAGATGCCTTCAAAGTATCTAGCCAAGCTGATTTCGTGTTAGAGGGACAAACGAATGCGTTTTTTTTATGTGTTAATGCCCTTCCAAAACCAACAGATGGGACTAATATAGTTTTACCTAAAAACATTGATTTCACCAACCTTGATGGTAGCCTTCTCTCATCAAACTCACCACCTCCTATTGATAAAACAAATGGCGCACTCGATAGCACATTAAGATATTCCTCATCACTTGGTAGGTCCTGAATATTTATATCGTAACTTCCATCGTAAGTTGCAATTAAATTATTAATTACAACTTTAGATGTTCTTGAATGCGATATTAATAGTTTAGCGTCAGTTGCATGAATTTTAAATTCTTTCCATGCTGAAATAAAAATTTCTGCATCTTTTTGTGAGTAGATACTACCGCCAATAAAATATGTGGCGGATGTAGTGTCTAGATTTTTATGATTTACTTTCTGATTTAGTACTTCAATTTCTTCTTTTGAACAAACTGGTGGTAATGAAAAAAAACTTAAATGATCCAAATGTTTTTCTTCATCAAAAATTAAGTCACCCCATATTTTTGCATACCCATCTAGAAGCGAAAGAGTTAATCCTTTTATATATGGATCTATAATTTTAAATTTTGTTTTATGTAATGAATTCATATCAACTTCATTCAAATTTGTAATACACCCAGCTTCCAAAAGAGAGCTATACTCTTCGCTTTTAGAGTCTTTATTACAATTTAAAAATATAGTTTTCTCATCATCCTCAAATTGCTTAATGTAAGTAACACCTGCCTTTTTTAAATATAACCCTATAATATCAATCTTAATTCGAGAGCCTACAGCAAACACTATATCTATGTTAAATGTCTCAATTTTAGCTAAATAAACGTCAAATGATTCAATATCACCTATTATTGGCATTCTAATATTTATTATTTTATTGTCTTTCTTTCTTTTGATCGTTCCATCATCATTTTCAGAAGAAATAAATGTTGCAACATTAATATCATTTAATGAATCAGCTAGGTCCATTATGTACCTAGCTGATGGCCCATCTAGTTTCGATGGAATTAAAAATAAAATATTCATCTTAATTACCTTTATTTCTCATTTCTTTAATACTCCAACTATATTTGCATTAGTACCAACTAATAATAAATTGACTTTATGTTGCTCCATTAGATCATACGCATGCTCAGTACTGGCGTCAGCCGAAATTAGTTTAGGTTTCAAATTAACTAAATCTTTCGCTGTTGCAGCAAATGCTTTAGATTTATTAATTTCAATATATCGACGTAAATCACCATCAGTAATTATTCCAATTGCTTCTTCATGCTTGACAATCACAGCGCCACATTGACCACTGCTAATAGCATGCACTAAATCTATAAATTCATAATTTGATGTAATAAAAGGTAAGTCTTCTGAGATCATAACATCTCGAACTTTACTCAACAATTTTCTACCTAGTCGCCCCCCAGGGTGAAAACGAGCAAAGTTTTCAGGCTTGAAATCGCGGTCTTTCATTAGTGCAACAGTAAGTGCATCACCCATAACTAAAGCGGCGGTTGTAGATGATGTTGGGGCGAGTCGCAACAAACAAGCTTCTTTGGGGACTGCTATATCAAGATGACAATTAGAATTCAAAGCTAAAGTGGACTTTTCGTTACCAGTAATTGCAATTACAAAATTGCTATTATCATGTAAAAATGGTAGTAATTTTAACACTTCATCCGTTTCACCTGAATAAGAAATAGCTATAAATATATCTTCTGGTTTGACCATACCAAGATCGCCATGAAAAGCTTCCCCTGGGTGCATAAAAAAGCTAGGTGTGCCTGTGCTGGCAAATGATGCAGCAATTTTTTTACCTATGATACCTGACTTACCCATACCACAAATAATTGTGCGTCCTTGCGTATTTATAATAGCTTTAACCGCAATATCAAATTCAGGCCCTATGCGACTCTCCATATAAGCCAAACCCTCAATTTCAATTCGGATTACCTCTTTTGCTAACTCTATTGAATTTAACACTTAGATTGCTGCTTTTTCATAATTTTTTTTATATTTTCATAGTCTTCAATTGTATCTATACCATGTGGAACAACCCCTTCGTAAACCAGGGCACCAATTGGCATCCCGTGGCTCAATGCACGTAGTTGCTCTAACTTCTCATAGTTTTCTAGAGTATCTTTTTCATAAGAGCAAAATCTCCTTAAAGCCGATACTCGATAAGCATAAATCCCAATGTGGCGTTTTGCTAATGAGTAATCTTGTGGTAAATCTCTATTAACTGGCGCAGCAGCCCGAGTAAAAAAGACAGCTCTGCCGGCATGACCTAAAATAGCCTTTACTACATTTGGATTATTAAACTCTTCCATTTTAATAATAGGAACTACGGCC
>JBLIDR010000293.1:0-3979 GCA_047632655.1 Francisellaceae bacterium
GCCAGACGTTAAATTAATATACAAATGTTCAGATTCTTCCGATAACTTTGAAAGCCACTTTTCGGTATGTTTAATTATTGTAGGGTAATCAATAGCTGTTGTAACATCAGCTCTGTAGACTTTAATATTATCTGAAGGGCGTTGAATCGTGCTTAAGCGCTTTCTAAGCCAGGTTTCATACTTATCCCAGCTTTCTTCCCATGTATTAGCAAATATAACAATACGATCAAAAGGTGTTTTGTTGAAAATAGCCAAACTTGAAATAGCGGCATTTTGCTCTTGCTTCATGTTCTCTATATCTCTATAGCCTAACCAGGTATATAAGGTATTCACAAGTAATGGTTTCTTATCAATTGGAGTGAGTAATTTATCTTACCTTAAATAATATTTATTACATCGCCTAATTTGCAAAAATTCAAAGTTAAGTATGTAGCTTTGCATTTGAAGAGTTAAAACAGGTATTAATCGCTACTTATTTGTTCTTTATAATTAGTGGTTTAGCGTTTTTTTAATTTAATTTTAAATCTTTTTCATTTAAACAGAAACAATTTGTCTAGCTCAATCCTTTTTAAAAGTAGTTATTAACCTAAACAAAAAGGAAAATCTATGAAACATGGCTACAACTGTTTAAACCCAGAATTTATTTTGCACTTACTTGAATTTTTAAAATGCTTTTTTGAAGAGAAAAGAGACTCTATTATTGATGTTCACATATCAGAATGGGGTGTTACTAATGATTTTATTTTTAGTGAATATTTTTATCATTACTGTGAAGAATTGCTGCCTTGCGAGAGGAAGGCGTTAATGTATATTACTAGAGCGATAATAAATGGCTCCGCCGAGGCATATAACGAGCTTATCGACGATGGATACTACGGTTATGAAGACTTTAGTAACCAAGATCTACTTGATGAATTACAGGAGCAAGCCATTAAGCTAGGTGCTAAGAAAAGGTGATTACTTAATAATCGGTAGTTGTAAACACCCTTGAATTAGGGTGTTTTTTATTACTGGCGCTACAACTGTATTTGATTTTTAGGTTATGGGCGCTTTGTGTGCATTGTTACAACGCTCACTACTCTATTAAGTAAAAATGGCAAAAACCATAAAGCAGCTTTCGTCAATGCCCGCAGATCGGCTCTAAGACGACATTAAGCTTTTCAGAATATTAGGTCAACAATTCGCACCATGAAGACGTTAGATGTTGTAATTTACATGTGGTTTTTGATGTTTATAGAAAAAATAAATGTACGTGAACTGGATCATACTATCATTATAATCTCAAATATTACAGTCAGTTAACAGTACAGCTAAGTTTGATGAATTTATTTTAGTTTATTATGGATAGCTTGATAAGTTAAGCCTACGAATGACGCGCTGGCTAAATATTAATATATAAATTAATAAAATGGTTGACTATTTAGCATCTAATGCTAATCTATGCACAACCTAAACATTAACAAAAATATTAACAAAATGGCTACCAATAAACTGATAAAGCATAAAGCATTAACCGATATTGATATTATAAAGGAAGCAAAAGAGCTTCAAAAATCTCATTTAATATTAGGCGATTGGATGATCAACGGTATTAGTAATGCGGACGAAAACACAAGTGAACCTGAAGAATTAATCCACTTACTCATCAGACAGCGAAATTTTGGAGTATTAGGGAAGCTAATCGAAGGTGAAATGTTATCCGATGATTTTGAAACGATAAAGGATTACTGTTTATTAGAGGAGTTGTACTCAACGAAGCTACACTCAACATTTTTTCATCATGAAAATGCAATCATAGAAACCATCATGCTGGCCGCAAAAGCAAGATTAGAAATAGTAATGTCTGAAGGCGCTGATTTCAAAAAGATATATGACCTTGAAAACGATAACTTTGATATATCTGGAGAAATAGAACTAAACGAACTAGCCGCTATTGCAGATATGTCATTACAAAGCGTCCGAAATCATATATCCCAAGGTAAAGCGGGGTTTAATATCGAACAAAGACAAGGAAAATTCTATGTTTCTGTCGATGAAGCCAAACTTTGGTTAAAGCAACGAAATTCTTTTAAGCCAACAATCAACTTTATGGAAGTAGATTTTCGTGAACTTAAAGATGGAGTGTTACTAGTTCCCGTAGCTAAGGATGGAAGTTATTTCAACTCAGACTGTCGCATGGCAAAAGGCTATCAGGTAGGTGATAAAGGAAATGAAACTCACTTCAATGATTTTAATAGTGCCCGTGATCACTTAATGATGATGCCTCTTGCTAGATGGCGAAGACCGAATGCATCAAATAACTTTGGCATTGTTAGCGCGTCAGAGTGGAAATTCATACCAAAAGACAAAGTACTCACAAGATAAAGTCCATTTTGAAATAAATTTTGATGGTATTAAGAGCAACAAAATTAGCTGGAGATTAACGCAGCTTTCTCAAACGTAAAATCAAAGCAGTCAAAAAATTAATTGGGCATTTGCAGTCAGAACACTTACCTTATTTTGTAATTAATAATGAGGTGTATCGCGTTATAACGTGTCGACATTGCTCACAGCGAATCAAACAAAACTAAAGGATTATCATGGAAAACAAACAATTAGCTCTCTTCAAAAAAAACATAGAAAATTATACGGGTAAGTCTCCTTTCGATAGCTCGTTACTTATAGCTACTCAAGGTGATATTGACGTTTACTTTTCTCCATTTGAGTACGTCAATACTGAAGCTAAAATAGTGTTAGTCGGCATTTCACCTGGGGCAACTCAGGCTCACAATGCAAATGTTGCGGCACAAGCCTCTTTTGTGAAAGGTTTACCGGACGAGAAAGTGTCACAGCTGGCAAAAGAAACTGCTAGCTTCAGCGGTGCTCTTCGCAAGAACCTAATAGCAATGTTAGATGAAGTAGGAGTAAATACTCGTTTAGGTATAATAAGCTGCTCTTCGTTATTTGATGAGAACAAACACTTATTACATAGCACATCTATTTTTAGATACCCTACCTTACTTAAGGGTAAGCCAATTAGTACAGCTAAGAGTGGACTTCGTCTGGAAATTTTGAAAGATATGGTGACTTCTTGTTTCGACGATGAATGTAGACAACTTGATAGTAATGTTCTTTATATTCCTCTAGGGCAAGGAGTGGCAGACATTCTTTTGTCACTCAGCCAAAATGGGAAAATAAGAGAAGAAATGATACTTGCTGGTATGCCCCACCCGTCTGGTGCGAATGCTGAACGTATTAGTTATTTTTTAGGGCGTAAGGACAGGGAGAAACTTTCCACAAAAACCAACCCTGATAAAATAGATAATGCTAAAGCAGAATTATTAGCTAAAATTTAATTACGCTGTACTAAAAAATATTTTTCAAAGTGTTTAAAACAAATGAGAACAGACACAAAAGCAATGGGGAAACGTCTCAATTAAAGGAAAATTGATGCTTACTCCCCATTTAGTTAAAGCACATTGATTACTAAATTTGTCACGATATTGAACAACATTATTACCGTGTGAAATTTTGGCCCTTGTTAACGCAAGTGAACCTCACTGAAAAGAAGTGAGGTCCCATCATAACGCAATGTTTTAAGGCTACTAAGATTGGCTGGCCCTTTGGATTAACTGTCTTATCGGAACATGGTGGGCTTTCTTGTTCACTTCATTGTTGATTAAGCCCATTTCACTATAAGACGAAACTTTACCATCAGATACGCCTGGCCTACCTCTCTCCATAAGAAACCAATATTACCAATCATCATTCATCGATGAGAAGCTATCATCGAAACTTGAGTCCATTGTTGAATCAAAACTATCTGACGATGAATCAAAGCAACTTGAAGTAATAGAGTCGTCCATTTCACAATGCCCATAAAACTTGCCTTCGACATCAATTGTTGTTCCTGAAATCATAGGTGTGCCGTCACAATTCACAGACGGTGTAATATCATCTGATTTAATAATTTCAGTACTCGATTCAAATAACCAATTAA
>JBLIDR010000294.1:0-3971 GCA_047632655.1 Francisellaceae bacterium
AATATACCCTAGCAGCCAAGATCCTTTTCCTAGCACAATATCAAAAAAGTCGTCGATAAGATATTTTTTCAACATAAACCAATAAACTGGTTTAAATATTTTAGCTATTTTACCAGGAACACTAGGCACTAAGACATATAAAATATACGACAAAATAACGCCTGAAATCGCCAACCAAAATGGCAAGGTATGAACAGAATGTTTCATAAAAATCCAAGCAGATTGAGTTGCTGGTTCGTTAGCATATTCTGTCACGACATTTAAGCTTGGCGCAATATAAATAGAATCACCAAAGAATCCATTTAAGGCTGGTTCAAAAAATAATATCCCAGCAAAAGCCGCCGGAATAGCAAGAAGAATTAAAGCTATAATAACAGGAAATGATGACTCTTTTATATGAGCCTTGTGCTCCGGTGAAAGTCTTTCTTTACCATGAAACACATAAAAGAACATTCTGAAAGTATAAAAGGCCGTTACAAAAGCACAAGCTGTTACCATAAAGAAAGCATAAGATGAGCCTGGAATATTACTTAAACCCACTACATCAATAATGCTATCCTTGGAGAAGAAACCTGAAAAAGGAGGAATAGCTGAAAGCGCCAACGCCCCAATTAATGTACAAACATATGTAATTGGCATGTATTTTTTAATACCGCCCATTTTACTCATATCCTGCTCATGATGCATGCCCAGAATCACAGAACCTGCTGCTAGGAATAATAACGCTTTAAACATGGCATGAGTCATTAAATGGAAAAGACCAATAGAAAATGCTGAGGCACCTTGAGCAGCCATCATATAACCAAGTTGGGATAGAGTACAATAAGCGATAACTCGCTTAATATCCATTTGCACTATCGCTAATAAGCCCATAAACAAACAAGTTGAACCACCAACGACAAGAATTAGACTCATTGTGGGAACTGAATATTCAAATATAGGTGACAAACGTGCAACCATAAAGACACCAGCAGTTACCATAGTTGCCGCATGGATCAAAGCAGAAATTGGTGTTGGGCCCTCCATGGAACCTTCAAGCCAAGTATGCAAAGGAACTTGGGCTGACTTACCCATTGCCCCAATGAATAAAAACACGGCCATTAAAGTAATACCATTAACATCCCACCAGAAAAAATGAATCATTGGGTTGCTTTTTGCCAACTCAGCCATATGTTCGAAAACGACTCGATAATCCAGGCTATTAAAATAGTAAAGTACAATGGCAATACCGACCATAAAGCCTAAATCACCGACTCTATTTACTAAAAATGCTTTTAAACCAGCATAGGTAGATTTATCTTTCTCAAACCAAAAACTAATTAGTAAATATGAAAATAAGCCAACACCTTCCCAGCCAAAAAATAATAACAAAAAGTTATTAGTCATGACCAGCGTCAGCATTGCAAAAGTAAAACCAGAAATATAACTAAAAAATCTAGTATAACTAGAATCATCTGCCATATAACCAATTGAGTAGACGTGAACGAGTAAAGAAACAAAGGTAATAATTAGCATCATAAACACTGTTAATTGATTAAGCTGCAAGCCTATGTTCATTTTTAATTGGCCAACAGTACCCCAAGTATAAAAATTGAAATAATATTGATGACCTAATACAAATACATCATAAGCAACCCAAACTGAAAAGCATAATGACAAAGATAATAAGCCAATAGTAACCCAATTAACGCCAGCACGTTTAATAGCATTACCAAGACCACCAGCAATGATAAAACCGACAAAGGGCGCTAAGATAATTACTGCTGATATAGTTTTAATATCCACTATTTATCCTTTTAATTCATTAATTTTATCAATATCAATGGTTTTCTTAGTCCTAAACAATACGATAACAATCGCCAAGCCAATGGCTAATTCTGCAGCTGCTACTGTTAAAATAAAGAAGACAAAAACTTCTCCAGCAGTGTTATTAGCATATTTAGAAAATGCCACAAAATTAGTATTTACTGCTAACAACATTAGTTCAATCGACATTAACAAAACTAATAAATTTTTTCGATTTAACAAAATACCGGCAATACTAATACAAAATAATATAGCAGCCAATATTAAATAGTTTGATAATGGAATAGTAATTGGACTCATCTTACTGCTCCTTTTTAACGCTAGTCATTTTCACAATTCTTAACCTATCTTTTGGATTAACTTTTATTTGCTGACTTGCATCAACTGATTTATTGTCTTTTTTACGCCCTCTGAAAGTTAGAGTAATTGCTGCAATCATAGCTGCAAGCAAGACAAATGCTGCCAGCTCAAACGGAAACAAATAGGTAGTAAACATCGCCATACCTAAATTGGCAATATCATTATATGCCGCAGGTTCTTGAGCTAAGGTAGCATATTGAAGCGGCGAGGCGAAGTTATGGTAACGCACCAACCAAATCAGTAACACAGCCAAGACAACACTTAATAGCAATGCAAATGGCCAATGTTTAACAAAAGAACCACGTTTGGCAGCCATGTCAACATCTAACATCATTACTACAAACAAGAACATCACCATTACCGCACCAACATAGACAACAATTAGCAATAAAGCTAAATATACCGCCTGACATGTTATCCAAACTCCTGCTGCAGAAGCAAAGGTAAATACGACACTTAATGCTGCTTTAACCGGGTTTCCAGAACTAATAACCATTAAGGCACCAATAATGGTCATGACGGAAAATATATAGAAAATTACTTCAACTGTTACCATTATCCGTGCCTCTTATCGATACTGTTTATCAAGCGTTCTATTTTTGGCGATTTGGCTCTCTTGCCAATCACCAATCGCCAGTAACTTTTGTTTAGTCATTATATTCTCACCACGATTCTCAAAATGATATTCAAATATATCTGTTTCTACAATTGAATCAACTGGGCACGACTCTTCACAAAACCCACAAAAAATACATTTAAATAAATCTATTTCATATTTAGTGGTACGCCTAGAACCGTCATCTCTTGGCTCAGATTCAATCGTAATTGCTAATGCTGGGCACACGGCTTCACATAACTTACAAGCGATACAGCGCTCTTCACCATTAGGATAACGCCTTAGCGCGTGCAAGCCTCTAAACCTAGGTGATAATGGCGTTTTTTCATCTGGATATTGTAAGGTTAATTTTCTAGTGAAAAAATGTTTTCCAGTTATCTTTAATCCCAGGAAAATTTCCCATAATAAAAATGACTTTAAATAATGAATTAATAATTTAAACATTCATACTCCCTACCACCAAGGTCCTAAATGCAGTTTAACTGCAAATGCAACAACTATAACCCAAACTAAGGTCAATGGAATAAATATCTTCCAACCTAAACGCATAATTTGATCGTAACGATAACGAGGCAATGTAGCACGCACCCATATAAATAAAAACATAAAAAAAGCTGTCTTTAAGAATAACCAAATCATTCCTGGAACCCAAATAAACCATTCATTAAGTATTGGAATATCTTCAAAGGGTGACAACCAACCACCGACAAATAGTAAGACCGTTAAAATACTAACCAATGTCATACTGGCATACTCCGCTAAATAAAATAAAGCAAAGCGCATTCCAGAATATTCAACATGTGGACCAGCTACAATTTCAGATTCACCTTCTACTACATCAAAGGGAGCACGATTTGTTTCAGCTAGTCCTGATATATAAAAAACAACAAATAATGGTAACAATGGAATCCAATACCAATGCCAAAATCCACCTGACTGTGCTAGAACGACCTTGGTCAAATTCAGACTGCCTGCTGAAATCAAAACACCAATTAAAGCAAAACCCATAGCTAACTCATATGACACAACTTGGGCCGCGGACCTAAGAGCACCATACATGGCGTATTTAGAGTTTGATGCCCACCCAGCAATAATGACACCATACACACCTATTGATGTCATAGCTAAAATAAAAAGCATACCAAGATTCATATTTGACACCGCCATATAAGAACCAAAGGGGATAACA
>JBLIDR010000295.1:0-3969 GCA_047632655.1 Francisellaceae bacterium
TAATACGTTTCTTACCTAAATGCTTGGCTAGTAACAATTGACCAAGTGTATTATTAGTTTTGTGAGCACCGCCATGTAATAAATCTTCTCTTTTAAGGAAAATATCACAGCCTGTTTGACTTGAAAGAGACTCTGCAAAGGTTAAGGGTGTTTCTCTGCCAGCATAGTTCTTTAGCAATGAATCAAGCTCGTGCAGAAATGATTTTGATTTTTGAACTTCAATAAAACCTTTTTCTACCTCTTGTAGATTAGGGATTAAACTCTCTGGCGCGTAACAACCACCATATTTACCAAAACGTGTTTCTAATTTCATATAAATCCTAAGTATTAATTTAATATCTCCATAACATCACAATATATTGACTTAGTAACTAGCATTATTAAGCCTTTATAAATTTTTTCTCAGTATTGTCTTTAGCTATTTTTAATTCTTCAGTGCTTGGTAATATAATAACGCTTTTTTTCGTGTATGAGCCAAATCCACAATCGGGTACGGATAAGTCTGACCTAGAGATACATTATTTTCTTCTAAAATATCTTTTGGCGCAGACCACGGTTCAAATAAATATTTAGTTGGTAGGCCTGCAATTTCGGGAATATATTTTCTAATATAAATACCTTCTGGGTCAAACCTCATCGATTGTCTGACAGGGTTAAAGATGCGATGGTAGGGCGAGGCATCTGCACCTGTCCCAGCTACCCACTGCCATCCGGCGCTATTATTCGCTAAATCAGCATCAAGTAAGCAATTCCAGAACCATTTAGAGCCTAAACGCCAATCAACAAAACAATTCTTAACTAAAAAAGAAGCACAAACCATTCTTAACCTATTATGCATAATTCCAGTTTGCCATAACTCTCTCATCGCAGCATCTATGATTGGTATTCCTGTCTGACCTATTTTCCAAGCTTTAAATAACTCAAGATTATTTTCCCACGGTAACGCATCAAATTTAGATTTCCAACTCTTAATGGGTAAGTCATTAAAATAATATAGTTGATGATAAGAAAATTCTCGCCACACCAATTGCCGTAAAAATTTTTCCTGACTACTATTAGGCTCTTGGGCAGACACTGATTGCAATATCATGTTAGGTGATATTTCCCCAAAATGTAACGCCGTAGAAAGTCTTGAAGTAATATTTTCAGCAGGAAAATCACGTCTGTCCTCATATTGATCTAACTGTAGGCTCAAAAAATCTTTTAACCTTTCTATGGTTAAATCTTCACCAACGTATTGCCCTAAGATTATTTTTTTATGCCAATTATGTTTGGGTAATAAGTTAAGCTGATCTAATGTCACAGCATGATTTTGATCACCCATTAATTTATTTAATTTTACATTTTCTGGCAGCCTTGGTTTCTTACAGTATAAATAAGCTTTTTTATAAAAAGGAGTAAATACTTTATATGGAGAATCGTCTTGCTTTAATACTTCCCAAGGCTCCCAGAGCAAAAATCCATTAAAGCTTTTTACTCTAATACCTTTTTGCATTAATTTTTTCTTAATGGAGGCATCGCGTTTAATCTGCCAAGGCTCATAGCATCGATTCCAACAAACCAGTTTAACTGAATGTCTTTTTATAAGGTCACACAATATATCTAGGGCATCACCCTGATAAAAATTTAAATGGTGGTTCAATTTATGATTTAATGCTTTTAATGAGTGATGTAACCAAACTTTACTTGCAGATCCTTGGGGATAATCTTCATTATCATCAGCAATATAAATAGGCAAAACAGTCCCACGTTCAGATGTAAAAGTTAATGACGGATTATCACAACAACGCAAATCCTGTCTAAACCAATGAATTACTATATTATCTTCCATAATCAATCACCATAAATAATTCCAAATAGGAACTGTTACAATTTATCAAAGGAGGCAGTCAATGATTATTTTTCTATTGGTATCTGAATTTCATTACGCCTTAAAAATGGTAGTGTCCAAGGTGGGTTATAACCTGCTACAATCGGAGTACCTATTATTTTCATGTCTTGGGATACAACCCATTTTTCAAGGTTTTTAGTATTTTCTTCAATGCTTCGGTCATTAATTAAACCACTAAATTCTAACACTGCTACGCGCACTGAAGATCTCTGTGATATTTTAATATCGTCACTTTTAGGTTTTGGAGTGTTTTCTGGTGTAAAGTTTGCTGGCATTACAAAACTGACCGTCCATGTGTTAGAGCTATCTGGCTTAATAAATACTGGTGCCGTCATGCTAATGTCTTGAGACTCTGGTGTGCTAACAACAGGAGCTGTCATACTAATCTTTTCTTGTGATATATTATTACCACCAATATATTTAAATAATACTCTAAAGCCTTTACTAGATGCATCTGAATAGTCTTCGTTTTTAACTGTCACAGAGGCAATCATTACAGGGCTATATTCTCTAACAGAATAATTTTTTTCCTTTGAAATGATTTGATATTTCGCCTCTTCTGTTGTCGCGACACCAAACATACTACAGCCTGAAACAGAAATTAATGTTGTACTAACCAGTATTAATTTTAGTATCTCTTTTCGCATAACTATCTCCAAATTATTTAACATCTAGCATATGATATAAATATAAATAATAACAGTTACAAATTTGTAATCTTAAGGTTAGATAAGGGTAACTATAGCATAAGGGCGTATAATACGTAGGCGTCGCACAATAGTATAATGAAAATAAATTTGATAGAATTATTTTATGTTTATTTCACTATAAATGACCTTATGAAAACAGCGATACAAATCAAAGCTGAACATTATGATGTTCAGACTGGAAATATAATAGGCTGACAAACAGTTCACGATGCTAAAGTATCTAAGCTGATAGATATTATAAATCTTGGTTATAGACATCAAGAGCAAATTGAAATAATTTCTTCTTTGCAGGATTTCAAACTTAACCCTCAACTTAAGTTAAACAGTGAAGATCTTACCTCTAAGAAGTGCGGGTCTAACACATTTAAATATGGTGTCAAAACATCAAACTTCCATGCCGCTCTCACAGATCACATAGTATCTACCCAAAGAAAAAAATGTCTTTGCGGTTGGGTAAGCGCAGCTAGTGTTGATGGGATAAATGGCTCATCATTTCGGTGTGGTTCAGTCTATGGTTCATAGCAATACAAATAACGTGCGAGCATTCCTACCAAAACACTGGCATAATTATTGTCTAAACCCGATTTTTAAAACCCAGTTACTAAGCAGCTTGCTTAAAAAGCTTGTACCCTAATAGTTCAAGCCAATGAGCGTGTGCCTGTCCGTGTAGTACTTCAGCTGGCGATTTACCTTGCCGATGTTGACATCTACTGCGTTAAAACTCTCTATGATTCAAAATAAACCTGAGCAGGTCTAATGATTTTTGGTTCACGTGAACGTGATTGATGAGGAATTCTCGAATTCTCCCATTAAGGTTTTTAACGACAGAAGAAGCTTTTTCAATATCAGCCATAATGGCAATAACTGTTTGCTCTATACGATAGAAATGATGTTTTAACCGTGATTTAACATTGATTAGAAATTGGGCGTGCTTAGCATGATCTTTGCTATATTTCTGAGCATAACAGATCTTCCACAGCCAATTTCATCAGCATAGGCAACAAGGTCATCTTCTAGGTCTTTTAAAAACCTAAGTAGTTTTTCAGCATTATTCTGCAGTGTCTTTCTCACTGGTTGAATTCTATGAAGCATTTGTGGCTCTAGCTTTTCGAATTCCACAAGGCAGAACCAACCTTGACTGGCAACTGGGTTTAATTTAAACACTTTTTATCACCTCAGTAGGTGTTTTATATTCTAAACATTTTCTAGGTCTGCTGTTAAGAGCTATCTCTACTTCTTTTAACATAGCCTCTGAAATATCGTTAAAATCAGTTCCTTTTGGAAAATATTGCCTAATTAAACCATTAGTATTTTCATTTGTTCCTTTCTCCCATGAGGAATATGGGTGAGTAAAATAAAAATCTATAC
>JBLIDR010000296.1:0-3963 GCA_047632655.1 Francisellaceae bacterium
GTAAACTGAATTGCTTTGATTGAGCGAGTGAATCATCAAAGGTTCTATTATTGATTTTTTCTTTCTTAGCTTTAAAATATAATTGCGCTGATAAAGTTGGAAAATCTTTTTTGTTCATTGGATGATAAATGGTTCTAGGATAAGTCAATTCTCGCGAAAGGGATGAAACATCATCTAACAGCTTAGTTAAAATATCACTTTGTGTTGTTTTAGCTAATTTTATATCAGGGGTTAGCTTATCTAAATAATTACAAATATCCAAACTTTCTAACAGACAAGAGCCATCCGCTTTCTTTAAGATGGGAACAAGTTTTTTACCAACCAAATCATAATGTGCTTGCTCATCATCATTGGCTAAAAATATCAGTTCTAGGGGTATTTTTTTTATATCAGCAACTAAACGCGGCCTAACACAATATTGGCAATGCTCATAAACGTATAATTTCATTATAATCTCTTCATTAAAATCAATATGCCTAGTATACACCCTGCATAATTTTACGATAAGGTTCGAGTGGATTTTTTCCAATTACCCACAAAAATGGAAGCAATAATCAATAGCATTGCTAACATCTGAACTAAGCTAATTATCTCATTTAAAAACAACCAAGATAATATTAAAGTGAAGACTGGCATTAATGCAGTGATCATCCCAGAAGTCGAAGCATCAATTACTTCACACCCTTTTGACCAAAAGAGATAAAATAATCCAGAAGTAATGCCAAGTAAAAAAATTAAGGACCATTCGAATAAACTCAGTTGAGAAAGAAAGCCATAATGCAGAAAAAACAAAAATGGGATCAATAAAATAGCGTTGATAATATTAATCATAATGGAAGCCGTTAATGGTTTTATATTTAATGGCAGTGCTTTAGAGAGCACATAATACATGGCCTCTGGTACCATTGCTAAAAAAATAATTAAATCTCCAACCAAATTCATGGCAGAAATTTTAGGCTGCATTACCCCATTAATATTAATGATAAATAAACCAGCCACAGCCAGCCCTACACAAATTAACTTACGCCTAGTTAGTTTTATGCCTAGCATAAAAAACATAAAAATAATCACCATAGCTGGTAACGAACTGGTAATCACCCCTGCCATGCTTGCTGACGTGTATTTTACACCCCACATCATCAATAAATTGAAAAAAGCACCGCCACCTAATGCTTGACCAATTAACACTAACCACTGTTTTTTACTAAATGATTTTATGCTGAGATATTCTCTTTGTTTATGAGTCTTAGAAGCAAAAATAAAAATAGCGCCAAGAGAAAACACAGCAATAATAAACCTTGACTCAACTAAAAATAAAATTGGTAATGACTCAATTAGATATTTTGAAGTCGTAATGTTAGCACCAGTAATCAACTGCGCCAACACAACAAACATTATACTGATCATGAGGTTTTGTTTCAGTGCTTTATTATTGTCTAACATAAAAATATACCCACACTCAAACTCAATGTGGACAGTGTAATATTTATTAATGTAGATTCAAAGAAAAATTCTTACTCAACTTCAGCCTCTAAAGTTTGCTTATTTTATTACTTTTAACAATTTATTAACCTTATTTTCATAAATCTAATCTCTTATGCCGATATAAGTCCGACATTTTGTCTGATTTTCTTTATAATAATCACATAAGCACTTAGAATTATTTTAATTATGGATCAAATTAGCCTTTCATTTGATGGCTCTGAAAAACAGACCATTACTGAGTTTACGCGCAAAGCTTATTTGAATTACTCCATGTATGTCATTCTAGATAGAGCTTTACCAAACATTGCTGATGGGTTAAAGCCAGTGCAAAGACGCATTATCTACGCCATGTCAGAAATTGGTTTGTCATCATTAAGCAAACATAAAAAATCTGCCCGTACGGTTGGTGATGTTCTGGGTAAATTCCATCCTCATGGGGACAGCGCTTGTTATGAAGCCATGGTTTTAATGGCTCAGGATTTTTCTTATCGTTACCCTTTAATTGACGGTCAAGGTAACTGGGGTTCACCTGATGATCCTAAATCTTTTGCCGCCATGAGATACACTGAATCAAGACTGTCAAAATATGCGGATACCTTATTATCAGAATTAAAACTGGGCACAGTTAACTGGCAACCAAACTTTGATGGGACGCTTAAAGAACCTATAATTCTGCCCGCCCAAGCACCTAATATATTACTCAATGGTGGCATGGGCATTGCCGTTGGCATGTCAACTGACATACCACCACATAATCTGAATGAGGTGGTAGATGCATGTTTGTTTTTACTTAAGCGGGAAAATTGTCGTACAGAAACATTAATGAAATATATTCCTGGGCCAGATTACCCGGGCGGGGCTGAAGTGATAACTTCAGTTGAAGATCGACTAAAAATATATGAAACAGGTCACGGCAGTATTAAATTACGAGCACTATATACCATTGAAGATGGAAACATAGTTCTAACCGCCCTGCCTCATCAAGTGTCAACAACAAAAATCCTAGAACAAATTGCATCTCAGATGCAACAAAAAAAATTACCTTGGGTTAGTGATCTAAGAGATGAATCTGATTTTGAAAACCCAATTAGAATTGTAATTTTCCCCCGTTCTAATCGTATTGATATCGATGCACTAATGGGGCATTTATTTGCAACAACTGACTTAGAAAAAAATTACCGCGTTAATTTAAATATGATTGGTTTGGATGGCAAGCCCGCCGTAAAAAATCTAGTAGGCATTATTCGTGAATGGTTGGAATTTAGAACCAGCACAACCATTAAAAGAATTGAATGTCGTCTAGATAAAGTATTAGAACGTTTACACTTACTCGATGGTTTTTTAATCGCTTTTTTAAATATCGATGAAGTTATTCATATTATTCGTACTGAAGAGAAGCCTAAGTTAGAATTAAAAAAACGTTTTAATGTATCTGACGCCCAAGCAGAGGCAATTTTAGACCTGAAATTACGTCATTTAGCCAAACTTGAAGAAATGAAAATTCAAACAGAAAAGGATGCTTTGGAACAAGAAAGATTAATACTTGAAAATTATCTGAATGATGAGTCAGCCTTAAAAGGACTTATTTCAGATGAACTCAAACAAGTTAAGAAAAAATATGGTGATCAACGTAAATCCCAAATTGTTGTTCGCCAAGAATCAAAAGCCTTAAAAGAAGCCGACCTAGTTCCGGCTGAATCAGTCACGGTCATTTTATCTCAACTTGGGTGGGTTAGATTTGCCAAAGGTTATGATATTGATTCTCAAGCGCTAAGCTATAAATCTGGTGATAAATTTTTAGCTTCAGCAATCGGAAAGAGTAATCAAAACTCTATCTTTTTTGACTCAGCTGGAAAGACCTATTCAATTATGACGAATACCTTACCTGCTGCACGCGGACAAGGTGAACCCATTACAGGAAGGATTAAGTTAGAGGTTGGACAATCGATACAGCATGTATTAATCACTCATGAAAACAATCATGTTTTATTATCCTCTAACGCTGGATATGGTTTTATCACCCAAGCTAAAAATCTATTATCCAAAAATCGCAATGGTAAACAAATATTAAACTTAAAAGATAGTGACAAAATCCTACAACCTGAATTAATCACAAATTTAGACGACCAACTCGTTGTTGTCATTACCAATCAAGGTCATCTCCTAGCTTATGATTTAGCAGAGCTTCCTGAATTATCAAAAGGGAAAGGGAATAAACTTATTAACATGCCTAATAATATCGCTACAGATGAACGTCTAGCTTATACAAAAATAATTAAAAATAGTGATACTTTAAAAATAGGTGCAGGAAAGCGCTATCTGAAGTTAACACCGAAGGACTTGGAAGAATACAAATCTAAAAGAGCCACAAGAGGCAAATTGCTGCCACGCGGATTCCAATCAGTGAATAAATTAGAAATCCTATAATATAAAGGCCCTATCAATATTCTCTCCCTCACCCAAAAAAGGCATACTCAA
>JBLIDR010000297.1:0-3954 GCA_047632655.1 Francisellaceae bacterium
CAGATCTTGTATTTTGCACTAGCGTCAGTGTGGGGTATCTATGCTGCTTAAACTCGATACCAATAAAATAAACCTAACTTAAATTTCTTGGAATGAAATGCAAAATTCAAGACCTGACCCCATTCTCTCACATTTTATTCTTATCTGAGGTTGTTGCAATTATTAATACTAAGAACGATGGGGGTCAGGCCTTGTATTCTGCACTAGCGTCAGTGAGGGCACCTACGCTGCGTAATACCATGAAAAACAGCGGTATTAGGTGATCGGCTTAGAGAGGGTATTAAGTGATCGCGATGCATGAGAATATGCATACGCTGCTTAAACTCGGATACCAATAAAATAAACCTAACTTGAATTTCTTGGAATGCAATGCAAAATGCAAGACCTGACCCCATTCCGTTCAGCTTTTGTTATTTTATTTGTCATTTTCGTCCTTAAATTTTTACGATATGTAATATTAAAGGGACTTTTAGCAATTGTCACGATGAAATGATTGTTTACACCCTAAAATGAAAAATGATACCGAAGGGTATCATTTATTTACAGGTGTATTTTTAGGTTAACTTTTTGTAGAATTATTGATACTAGGAATGAACTCAGCAAAAACTTTGACAACAGTCTCTTTTGATTTTCAATCCCGCAGCGTCAAATAAATCATCAACTTCTGCATAGGTTTGATATCTTAGATTTTGCTTAGCTTATAAACCTCTAAAGTTTCATTAAACTATTTCACATTTATTATTTTCAAAAGCTGAGGCGTCATTTAATTCAGATAATACACTTTCAATTGAAAGTACACTGTCAATTATAAAGTCTGCAAGTGAATTTGATTTATTACTAGGAGGTGATATCCAAACAGTTTTTATACCTGCATTATACCCCCCAATAATATCACAGGAATAAGAGTCACCAACATGTATTACTTCATTGTCAATGCAGTCCATAGCCATTAATACTTTATGAAATATTGATTTATGAGGTTTTTCATAAGGCTCTTCACCACCAATCAGAACAAGTTCTACATACTTTTTTAGATTTACAGCTTCGATTTTTGAATATTGTGAAAAAGTAGGCCCATTAGTTATAACAACTATTTTATATTGCTTTTTTAATCTAATTAAAAGCTTCTGTACCTTAGGATAGAAATCAAAGTATTTCATTCTTTTTTCATCAAATGTAGATTGGATTGCGCTGACATCATCTTCTTTTGGCAAAAACAAACCTAACTTTTTAAGTAAATGATGAATCAGGGACAAGCGAAATTTTTTTTCACATAATATAGGACAAAAGATGGCTTCTTCAGCGGAGTTAAACCGTCTATGAATACCTTCGTTATAACCATAAGAAAATAACTTGGGATCAATCAAACCAGAATATAAAGATATAACCTTAGACTCTATTGCTTCTAATCCTTTTAGATTGGCAAATTTGGTATCACACAGTGTATCGTCAAGATCAAATGAAATTACTTTAATCATCTATAAAAAGCCCTAAAGTTACTTTTTTAAAATACCAACTAACAAATTATTTTCTAAAACAAGCAATCTATTAATATCATTTTCGTCCATAATATCAATTGCATCAGCAATTAGAGCAATGGAATTAATTGACATTGGTCTTAGGCTCATGATGTCTTGTGCCTGCAACAGAAAAAAACTTTCCGTATTCGCTTCTAATGCACGGCGTAGATCTCCATCAGTAATTATTCCAACAACTTTATCATTAATATCTGTAACAACAGCTAAACCCAACTGTCCAGACGTAATAACTGAAATAACATCCATAATACTCGATATATTAGATGTAATCGGAAGTTGTTCTGTATCCATTTCATCCTGAACACTACGTAATAATTTCCTACCTAAGCTACCTCCGGGGTGAAAACGAGCAAAATTTTCAGGCTTGAAAACTCTAGCCTCCATAAGCGCAACAGATAATGCGTCTCCCATTGCCAAAGTAGCAGTTGTAGATGAGGTGGGAGCTAACTGCAATGGGCAAGCCTCCTGAGGAACCTTTATGTTTAAGTGAAAGTGACCTTGTTTAGCTAAAGTAGAATTTTTGTTACCGGTAAGAGAGATGATAATATTTTTATTATCTCTTAAAAAAGGTAATAGCTTTAAAACTTCCTCGGTTTCTCCCGAATTAGAAATAGCTAAAAAAACATCATCCGATGTCACCATACCTAAATCACCGTGAAAAGCTTCACCGGGGTGCATAAAGAAGCTAGGCGTACCAGTACTAGCAAAAGTAGCAGCAATTTTTTTGCCTATAATCCCTGATTTTCCCATGCCACAAATGATTGTTCTACCCTTGGTAGTAAGAATTGCCTCAATGGCACCATTGAAATCCTCCGTTAACAAAGAACTTAAATTGGCAATCGCCGCAGACTCTATTTTAAAAACATTTATAGCATGTTTTTTATGATCCATTTTTATTCTCTACTAATTTTTTAACTACTAAATAATCGTCCATTGTATCGACACCATGAGGTGGGGCTTCATCAATCACGCCAACCTGAATTTCAATTCCGGCCTGTAAAGCTCTTAATTGCTCCAATGACTCACAGAGCTCAAGTGAAGACTCATCAAGTTGAGCAATTTTATTTAATGTACTGGCTCTATATGCATACATACCTATATGGCGATAATATGGAACTACTAACTTAATACTGTCTTCACAGCTAAATAGGTCTCGATTCCAAGGAATAGGCGCACGACTAAAGTAAAGGGCTTTACCAGAATCAGTCATTGTTATTTTAACGACATTAGGATTAAAAACAGCCTGCACATCGTTAATTAAACAACCTAAGGTTGCAATCCCAGCCTTAGGGTTATGTGTAAGTAAATCAACTACCGAAGCTATTAATTCAGCGGGAAGAAGAGGCTCATCGCCTTGCAAGTTAACAACAATATCATCATCTAAATACCCCTGAATCTTAGCAACTTCAGCTAAGCGTTCAGTACCATTTACATGATCAAAAGCAGTCATGACAACATTGCCACCAAATGCTTTTACCGCATCAAAAATATCAATATGATCAGTAGCAACAATAATGGAGCGAATACCTGTTTCAAGTGCCCTCTGATAAACATGCCAAATTAATGGTTTACCATCAATTTCTAGAAGCGGTTTTCCTGGTAGGCGGCTAGAAGAAAATCGGGCAGGAATAACAATATGATTTGCCATTAATTACTTGTATCCAACACAGGTAATGACTTAACTACATCATCAACAGATTTAACTTGATATAAAAAGTCCTCAAGCATATTTAGTGGCAATGCACTCGGTCCATCACAACGCGCTCCACTCGGGTTAGGGTGGGATTCTAGGAATAAACCTGCAATACGCGTTGCAACACCTGCTAACGCTAGTTCAGTAACTTGACCACGCCGACCGCCTGATGCTTCGCTACCCGAATCTCTAGTTTGTAGTGCATGAGTAACATCAAAAATAATAGGCTTATTTCCACTTACTTTCTTCATTACTCCAAAGCCTAACATATCGACGACAAGATTATCATAACCAAGCAATGTTCCTCGGTCGCACAGTAAAACATCGTCATTACCCGCTTCAGAGAATTTATGAACAATATTTGCCATTTGACCAGGGCTTAAAAATTGTGGTTTTTTAATATTTATAGGCTTACCTGTTTTAGCCATTGCAATAACTAGATCTGTCTGACGAGCTAGGAATGCTGGTAATTGTAAAACATCAACATATTTAGCCACTTCTTCAGCTTGCCAGATTTCGTGAATATCAGTAATTATTGGCACATTAAATTCGTCTTTAACCGCTTTAAAAATTTCCATGCCCTTTTCTATACCAGGACCACGGTAAGAGTGAATAGAAGAGCGATTGGCTTTATCGAATGAGCCTTTAAAAACAAAAGGGATATTCAGTTTTTTAGTCACTTCAACATAATGACCACAAACCTCAAGAGCAAAGTCTTTTGAT
>JBLIDR010000298.1:0-3936 GCA_047632655.1 Francisellaceae bacterium
AATTTATGATATTGGAGATATTGGCTCACAAGTCTTATTGCACACGCAGATGATTGTACGTGAGGATGCGCAATTGCTGTATGGTTTCAAAACAAAATTTGATCGTAAATATTTTCAGGCATTAATTAAAATAAATGGTGTGGGCCCTAAAATGGCCTTAGCAATTTTAAGTGGTATGGATGCTGAGACATTAACGTACACAGTCTTGAACCAAGACATTAGTATGTTGACGAGTATTCCTGGTATTGGTGCAAAAACAGCAGAAAGATTAATGGTCGAACTTAAAGACAAGGTCGAGTCTTTGGCTCAAGAAATGCCAGAAGGTAATTCAGCTGGCGGCACTAAACCTTTAAGCTTGAATAGATCTATTAGCTTGGAGGAATCTGAGGCAATATCAGCTTTAGTCTCTCTTGGCTATAAGCCTAAAGAGGCGCAAAAGGTGATTGGGTCAGTCAAGAACGAGGCGAAAGATACAGAGGATATGATACGTTTAGCACTAAAGTCTATGATTAAATAAATTAATTAATTCGATAAACATAGATTGATTATATTTAGTTCTTTGGTTATTTATTGTTTTTTTTGCATAAATATACTAATATGTCTCTTATTGCTTCTTCCATTTGTTATAGGTTAATTTATGGTTATAGAGCTTAATTTTAACATTTAATTTGAATAAAAAATGGATTTGATATGAGCTCTACTAAGAAACAAAATTTAACTTTAATCAGGATCATAGCAATTATCTTTGCAATCTTAATTGTTTTAGGTTTTGTTGGATTGTTAATGAATTCAGCTGAAAAAACATCCACAAAAACTCATGAGGCGACTCACGTTTCTAGTTCTTCTACGATTACAGTAGCGGCTCTAAATCATCAGTCTGACAGTATTAATCTAGCTAGCTGAGATAACATTTATACTCAGCCATATCAATTTTGATTATAAACCTTATCTTATAGGATGTGGTAATTAAATTTTTCTAACATCTGATTTAAAGTAATTAAGGGTAAGCCAATTAATGTGTTTGGATCTTTACCTTCTAACTTTTTAAATAATAAGATTCCAAGGCCTTCCGATTTAAAACTCCCGGCACAATCCAAAGGGTTTTCTTTATTAATATAGTTTTTAATCTCAGAGTTAGAAAGTGTTTTAAAGTAAACTGAATATTTTTCGACAATGGTTTCTTGATGCAGGTTAGTGCTATCTAATACGCTTAAACTAGTCAAAAATTCAATTTTATTGCCACTAAACTTTTGCAATTGTTTGATAGCATTTTCGACAGTATGCGGTTTGCCGATTATTTCATTCTTAAAAATTGCTACTTGATCAGAAGCAATAATCAAACAATTTTCTGCTTTAGTTGAGGCTAAAGTTTTCTTTGCTTTTGCAATAGCTAGTCTGTGAACTAACTCCATTGGGTTTTCATTTTCATAAGGGGTTTCATTAATTTCAGGTGAAAATGTTGTAAACTTAGTTATTATTTTTTGTAGTAACTGTTTGCGATAGGGTGATGATGACGCCAGAATGATTTTTTTGCACATGATTTGAATTTGCTATGTTTCCTAAGAGATTAATATAGAGCAAAATGCTACACTAATAAATATTTACTTTAAGATTATCTATGTCGCAAGCATTTACTAATTTAGTTGATGAGCAGCATCAACACAAAGAAATGTATTCTCGTAGGGAAGATATTTTAAATAGCACATCCCATTTTTTAGGTATGTTTTTAAGTATTGTTGGCTTGATTTTAATGTTAATGGAATCATCTGAATATGGCAGTGCAACTACAGTTGTGGCAAGCTTAATTTTTGGTGTCGCTATGATTAGTATGTATGGGGCTTCTGGTTTTTATCACGGTGTAACCAACCCTAAGATTAGAAGTAAATTACGTACAATGGATCATTTAAATATTTATTTTTTGATCGCGGGGACATACACACCCATCGCTTTAATTGCGTTAAATAATGTCTATGGGTGGCTAATCTTTGGTGTTATGTGGGGTTTGGCTGGACTAGGCATTCTTTATAAGTTATTTGCTTTTAATGCGTCTTGGTTTTCAACAATACTTTATGTTTTGATGGGCTGGATGGCAATAGCATTTGTTGTGCCAATTATTCATGCATTACCTTTACCTTGTATGATGCTTATTATTTTAGGTGGGTTATTTTATACTACAGGTGTTATTTTTTATATGATGGATGAGGTGATAGAATTCTCACACTTCTTATGGCATATTTTTGTATTGCTCGGCAGTTTTACTCACTTCTTGGCAATTTATTTTTTTCTTTCTGACCTACCAGTGACTTAAATGATAGCGATGATATTAGCCGCAGGGCGTGGACGTAGAATGGAAGATTTGACTAATGATAAGCCAAAGCCATTGTTGATGGTTAATGGGAAATCATTAATTGAATGTCAAATTATTAGCTTGGCACAAAACGGTTTTAAAGAAATTATAATTAACGTTGCTTATCATGGGCAAAAAATTATTGATGAAATTGGTTTTGGTGAAAAATGGGGTGTTGATATTAAATACTCTTATGAAGGTGAATATGGTTTGGAAACTGGCGGTGGGATAAGGCGAGCACTTCCATTGTTAGGGAATGACTTTATAGTGGTTAATGCTGATGTTTGGACTGAATACCCCTACTCTAAACTGAAAGAAGTTAAATTGAATTTATCATTAGCTTATTTGGTATTAGTAAATAACCCAGAGCATAATCCACAAGGTGATTTTTCAATTTCAGAAAATAATACTATTGAAATGCCGTCAGAATCAACTCGCTATACTTTTTCAGGTATTGGATTATATTCATCTAAGGTGTTCACACCATTTATTTCAGGCGAGAAATTCAGTTTGCTATCGATATTTAAGCCTTTATTTTCCAGACAAAAGATTAAAGGTGAACTATACACTAAGACCTGGCAAGATATTGGGACACCAGAAAGGTTAAAAGGCATTAGGTGTGATTAAATCCATATGGGTATTTAGCTTATTTGTGCTATTAGGTTATGCCTATGAATCATACATAGGGACCGTTGTTATGGCTGTTGTCGGGTTTGGTGTTGCGCGGGCCATTTATCAATCGCAAAAACTAGAACATAAACATTCTGAAAAGCAGAGGTTTGACTATTTCAACTGTTACTTTGTTCTTTTAGGTAGGATGTGTTACTTGTCAACTAATAATATTAGCAGTAGAGATTTATTTTTAACACAGCTGAAGCTATTCAATTTTTCAAGGCTAGAAGAAAATAATGCCGTTAAATTATTTGAAAGTGGTTTTAGCCATACGGCAAACATTAACACAATGTTAGACGGCTTAAAATATATTCTACCTACACCAAAATATATTTGTGTGATGGTCTTTAGGTTGTCTCAAGTAGAGGAAAAATTAAACACTAAGCAGCGACAGTTGTTAATTGATACGGTAGAGCGGTTTGATTTGTCAGCTGTGCTTATGATAGATTTGTTAACAGAATTTGTACCAATCGTTGTGACACATGAACTTATGCCTTTTTTTAAGACGTTAGAATTAAGCTCTGAGGCTTCATTTGAAGAGGTGAAGTTACAATATCGTCGCTTAGTAAAAAAATATCACCCAGATAAAACAGGTAACATTGAGGATGACTCCAAAGTACAAAACATTATTAAAGCATATGAAGTTTTGAAAGTTTATACTCAAAAAAATAAATGAATATACCAAATAATTATTCACTATTATCAGCAAAAAATTAGGAGATGTAAATGTGGTTTAAAAATATAACATTGTTTGAGTTTATAGATGATTTTACTATTGATATTGATAGTTTGCATGCAAAATTATCTGAACAAATATTTCAGCCTTGCGGGTCAAGTGTAGCCATAAGTTCAGGGTGGGTTTCACCAAATGGAAACCCCGATTCTGAGCTAGTTTACACGGTCGCTACTACTAGTAT
>JBLIDR010000299.1:0-3929 GCA_047632655.1 Francisellaceae bacterium
CTATGCCAGAGCTTGGATTAGTCTGACTGGATAAAGCATCAATCAATTCAAATGTTAAATCATTTCTTTTTTTAAAAGAATTATATAATTGTAATCTAAAATCTTGTGCTTCTGTTTTACCAATAAAGGGGAATACCATCTGAATTAACCCATAAACTTTCAAAGTCTAAAATTTTTGCATAATGTTGATATTTATGAAATAAAGGTCATATGTATCAAAATTCCAGGAAATGGAGTTGTGGCAATTATATGATCCTTATAAAGGCATTATCTGGGATTTACAGGATAGGCTTTCGAAAGGCCTAAGGATTTAATTACTTTTGTTCTCTAAATCTATGAAATTACGCGTAAAACCATTATTTATAGACTATAGTTTAAATTAGTTATAATTAATATTTCACAAGAGTTACAAGCTAGAAATCAATTAGACAGAGTATAAAGAGATTACTGAAACTTCTCAAAAGAGGAATAATATGAGTAAGAAATTAAAAATATTTTTGTGGATAATAATAGTGATGATTTTTATAGGTACAGCATCTCTATACACAGTGCTTAGGCTTTCTCGTCCTGGTGGTGCCCTGGATATTAGCAAGATAAGTGTTCTACAAAATTTTGTTGCATACAGCGTAGCCTAGCCCATCAGAACAATTCAAGAATTACAGGGCATAAAGATATAAGCAATACAATGATATACACTCATATTGTAAAATACCTAAATCAAAATAATCTTAAATCGCCTTTAGATTACTAAATCTAATACCATGAAAATCCAAAACACTTAAGCATGATGCTTCTCACAATACAAATCAATAATCATCTCTTTCATTTTATTGGCAAGATCCTCTTTGCTTTCCTGAGGTAACTGATGTGGAGATTCACCTTTTTGATATACCCAAATTAAATTATTATCAGCATAAAATGGAAATCCTGTTTCTGCATTAACTTCATTTAAAAATAACATATCTAATTTTTTCTTATCAAATTTCTTACTTGCATTGACATGAATATCATTAGTTTCAGCTGCAAAACCAACACAGAATGGAGGCTTCTCTGACAAGCTAACATGACTCAATATATCTACAGTTTTAGCCAATTGAAATTCAATTTCATCAGATTTCTTTTTAATTTTTTTATTGCAATATTCTTTAATTTTATAATCAGAAACAGCTGCTGCTGCAATAAAAATATCCGTCTCTGGCAATGCAGACTTAACACATTCAAACATTTTTTCAGCTGAGTCGCCTTGCATATAATTGACACCAACTGGTTGCTCTAAACAAGTTTTACCTGAGATCAAATTTACCGTGCAACCTAAACGAGCAAAAGATTTAGCCAAGGCATAACCCATTTTACCTGAGCTATGATTTGAGATATAACGCACTGGATCAATTTTTTCTATGGTAGGCCCCGCTGTAATCGTAATTCTTAAATTTTGATAGCGTGCATCTTTATATAATTTAAGTAAAATATAATCAAAGGCTTCCTTAACTTCTACCATTCTACCTGGACCCTCATCGCCACAAGCTTGAATCCCTGATGCTGGCCCTAATATATCATAACCATAATTTTTTAATTTTCTAACATTCTCTTGAACAGCTGGATTCTTCCACATATACATATTCATGGCTGGTACAACTGTGATTGGTTTATCACTAGCCAGCACAGTGTTTGTCAATAAATCATCTGCCACACCATTAGCTAGCTTGCCAATAATGTTGGCAGTTGCTGGAATTATAATAAAAATATCAGACCATTTAGCTAATTCAATATGCTCCATTGGGTTTTCAGTATAATCAAAGGTATCGTCATAAACTTTATTTAGTGATATAGTCTCAACAGACAACGGCGTAACAAATTGTTTTGCAGACTCGCTCAATATTATTTTCACATCATACCTAACATCATGTTTTTTAATTGAACGAATTAATTCCAAAACCTTATAGGCAGCAATACTACCAGTGACCCCAAATAAAATATTTTTTTTCATATACAGACAACCTATCTCGAAATGCAATTTTTAACATTTGTCGTTTTTAAAACTAACCCTAGTATAACCACTTATAGATACACAATCCAAAGCAAATAAGATATGATGCCACTTAACAACCAATATAAACGCTTAAAATAATAATGGCCAAAGAACTTTTATGCATTGATATTGGCAATACCAGTGCAACTCTTGCAACTTACTCTCAAGCTAGCTTTCACATGGTTGGGTACTTTTCTACCTTGGATATTTTACACAGCACTAAAATATCAGCACTTTACATTTGTTTACAAAAACTAACTGGTTCAATTAAAAAAATTGGTATCTCGTCTGTTGTGCCAAATGCCACCGATAAAATTAAAATTTTATTAAATCATTTTTTTCCTAATATTATAATAATAGAGATTAATGCCTTTAATACCAAACTTGTTATCGCTGATAACTACCCTCCTCAAAATTTAGGCAGAGATAGAATTGCTTGCGCCCTAGGAGGTTTAAAATTATTTCCACAAAAAAATCTAATTATTATTGATTTAGGCACTGCAACGACAGTTTGTTCAATATCTAAAAATAAAGAATTTCTTGGTGGAGCTATTTTACCGGGCTTTAAAACAACAAATGAAAGCTTATTTGAGAAAGCTCCTATTTTACGTAAATATGTTGAACATACTAGCTTTGACGAAGTGCAGTCAATCGGCACAAGCTCACAGTCTTGCATTGCTTCAGGTCTGTATTATGGACATCTTGGCGCTATAAAAGAAATCATTAAACAACAACAAAAATCAACTAAATTAGAGAACCCACTAATTATAGGCACTGGAGGATATTGTCATGTGTTTGCTAAAGAAACTTTATTTGACTATCGAGCTGAAAGTTTAATTCTTGAAGGCATTAAAGGTATTTTATAAAGAAAATACATGAAAGAAATTTTAGGTACCTGGAAGCTTTTATCCTTTTATAAACTTGATGACTTTGGTAAAAAGAATCATATTATGGGTGAAAAACCTATTGGGTCCATTAATTATACCAATACTCACATGTCAGCACTTTTAGCATATGATGGTTATAGCCAAGACATCATCGATACAATTAATGGTGAAACCTACTTAAGCTATGGAGGCAGGTATGACGGGAACGACAAAATAGTTTATCACCATGTCGAAATTTGCTCTAACCCGAACTGGATGGGTAGATCATTAAAGCGTAACTATAAGATTGAAGACAATAAATTAACCATTTGGGCTGAAGAAAAACTAAATGGAGTTTGGCAATCTGTTACTTTAGAATGGATAAAAGCATAATAGGAAAATTTATGATTGAAACTTACAGAGGAACAGTACTTCCAGTTGAAATAGATCAACTTGGTCATATGAACGTCGCATATTATCTGACAAAATTTTCAGATTCATGTTGGCACCTTCTTTCTCAAGCTGGAGTGACAACAAAATATATCCGTCATGACAAAAAAGCCATGGTATCGGTAGAAAATATTATTAAATATAAATTAGAAGCGCTTAATGGTGATCTTATTACAATTAAATCCTACTTTATGGAAGTCAAAGATAAAGTTATTCGCACTATGCATGTGATGTATAACTCTGAAACTAAAATTGAATTAGCAAATTGTGAAATTATACAAGTATTTATGGATTTAGAACTCAGGAAGTCTTGTTTGATACCTGAAAATATTAAACAAGGATGTATAAAACTCCTTGAAATTGATATCTGAAGTTATAATCACTCTATTTGATACACTGTCGGTAGCACCAAAAATAATATTAAATTTATTTGCATCAATTCATATTGAACGTAAACGATAAATTAACTGCATTATCATCAATATCATTTGATTGCTCAACCCTAGAATAATCTAAACCATAACTTATTCCTGCTAGGACAATTCCTGCACCAAATAGCCATTGATGATACATAATACCATTAG
>JBLIDR010000300.1:0-3919 GCA_047632655.1 Francisellaceae bacterium
AAAAGCATCAAAACCGTTTCTGGGATTAAGATTAAACCGCTAGTAGTTAACGAACTACCGCAGCCAAAAGATAAATTTCAAGTACAAATTACCTTTGCTGGAGGTGATCCAAAAATATTAAATTTACCGCAAACAATCCATGCTATTTATCCAATAATTTTACAGGCTAAACCAAAGATAATTATGCATGGCTACCTAGATCGTAATACAGGTGAATGTAATTATATTATTGCAAAGCAAAAAGAACGTAAGCAGATCAATACCAAATCAGTAACCTTTGGTTTGTTTGGCTTCCATGTTTTTTCTATAGCTGGACAAATGAAAAGGATGTTAGGCTCAACAGGTCAAATATCGAGATCATTAAGCAACGATGTTAGAGAAAACCTAAATCCAAGAGAACTATTTAAAAAACCTGACTATCATAAAGATCAAGAGTTTCTAGCATCTTGGAGTCATGAGGATGTTGAGAGATCAGTTAAACAAAGTACCATCTTTGCCAGTCTATTTTTTGGCATAGGCACATTACTAACAATTTTAAGTATTATTGGCATATTTTCAGTTCGTTATTATTTCCTAATCCCATTTTTTGCTTTGACGCTTTTCATGTTGCAACAACGCTATGAAGCTAAATATCGCCAGCGTATTAAAATATTTGCTTATCTATGGCAACTAATCAAACTCAAGGGGCTGTGAATGCAAGCTAAATTTAAAAGCCTGTGTTTAATTATCTTCATAATGGCGGTAACCGTTAATGTATCGATGGCAAACCCAGAGGTAAGTGTCGCTGACCTACAGCAGAACCATGGTTATATCTATCGTTTAATCCGTCTATTCTTTGGTGACTTTATTGGTGATTACGGCGGTGGTGAAGATAACGCTGGCACAATGTACACAGTCTTCACCACATTAGGTTTTTGGTCTGCTATAGCTGGAATGGCTGTAGCTGTACTCTTGATTGGTTCAGCAGTCTTGAACGTGTATAAAATTGCTGAAAAGCCCAAGGAACATATGGCTAATAATGCTGTATTGTTTGCTAAGATATTAATGGTAATGGTTCTGATTACTCCATTTGGTAGCGGTGGAACTACCGCTGCCCAAAGAGTAGGTGTAATCAAAGTTGCCCTAATGGGTGATGCCTTTGCTAATTTGATGTATCGAAATACAATCAGAAAAATGCTAACACCGCCAGAGTTAATGACCAGCAGTGTTAATGCAACACAATTGGCGAGTCAATTAATCAGAGCTGAGACTTGTGCAATTGCAGTACAAGCAAACAGTGAGCAAAGAACTACCGAATTAAAAGACATATTCAAAGACGGTAAAATCAAGCCTGTCTATTCAGATTCAACAATTGTAATTACTAAAAATAGTTATGGTAGAGAATTAAATAGTTATAAAGAGATTAATATTGGATCGGGTGATCTTGATAATATCAGTAGTATAATATTTGCCCCCTCGTTGACATCTGCAACTGTACAGAATGGTAAGCAAGTAATTTCTACCAGTGATGTGTGTGGATCAATTCATTTTCCAACACAAAAAGATGGTAATTCTGTCTTTGATAAAGTTAGTCAAAAACAAAGTCAAGAATTAAAGAAAGCAGTAATTGAACTAGCAAATAATCTTGCCCCAGCATCTCAGGTGATTTATACATTGAGTGCTAATCAAATTAAGATGAAGAGTAACGCTGATCAAGAATCTACCAAAGCCTCAAATGCTGCGATATCTATCTATAATAATGCTGTTCAGAGTTACATAAATAAGGTTAAAGCTATTCCAGCAACAATAAATACTAATGTACTTAACAATAGTGCTTTAACTAATTTCATTGAAGACGCTGGTTGGGGACTCGGAGTTGTATGGTGGAAGATGTTAAGTGATACACAATATTCATTTATGCAAAATACCGTTAATTTTGCTGATTCTGTTTCACCAAAGATACTACCAATGTGTAATGAACAAAGTGCATTTTCGTGGTGGGATAATAAGTATTGCGTAGCGAGGAGTTCTTACGATTATGTTTCATCAAACCTAGATGAAATAACTATGATCAATGGTGCGAATGTAGCTGGAAATCCTGAAACTTCTGGCACTGATCCACAGGCACAGTTTGATCAAATCTGTAGCAAGACAGGTTGTTCATTTGGTGCTGTTGATTCGATGTTGGGTGGTTGGATGAAAGATGCTCTATCTGAATATACTCATTCTGAGATATTCAACAAAGCACTTGAAGACAATAGCTTTAAAGATGTTACTGATTTTAAGAATCAACAATCCATATTTAATGTGTCATCAGAATTGGGAGTTAATCTTACATATATGAGTTCATTTATTTGGACAATATCGTTAGGAACATCTGTAATCGCGGGATTTCTTGATGGAGCGAGTGATTCTTATCTTGGTAAGCTTGGTTTTGGTGTTCTATTGAGTGGAGGTTCATCATTACTAACTTGGGTTAGTTCTCATTTAGATTCATGGGCAGCAATGTTGGCAGCACCAGCATACACTCTATTGGTAATAGTCCCTTTCATACCATTGTTGATATGGGGAATGTTGCTGCTATCATACATGATAATGCTTGCCGAAGCTTTCATTGCAATTTGTCCAGGCATGGCGATGTGGCTAGTACAAGATGATGCGTTTATCTCTAGTCGGGTTATTCGAACAGTAATGATGTTAACTGCATTGTTTCTGCGACCGTTTCTATTTGTCGTTGGACTTATAGTCGCTTATTCCCTTGCCCCAATTGCTCTAACTATCTGGAATACTCTATTTTTTTGGGGCAGTACGTACATGAATAGTGGCAGTTTCATGACCTCTTGGTTTTTGATTTTAGTTTATACCGCAGGGATAATTAAATTCACATTGTTATGCTACAATGTTAGCTTTGTCTTGCCTGACAAGGTTTTACAATGGCTTGGTTCTGGATTTGGTGATGTAGCAGCCTTTGGTTCACCTGCGGACTTTGCTGGTGGTGGGCATTTATCTGGTTCATCAGGTGTCGGAGGAGGTGGCTCAACTGGAGCTGCACATAAATTTGGTAAACAGTCACAAGGGCATCATGATAGAATTAAAAAGGAGAATGAAAAAAATAAGCCGAAATTAAACGACAGTGTTGGCGGACAGGATCAGGTTGTTACATATGATAATTTGAATCACACAAACTAATATTTGATTCAATCAAACATTGTTTTATGAGAATTTTGATCAAACATTGTATTTGCATTGAACGGAGGATTGACTCCTGATCCTGATGTATTAGGCATATTAAAATTGTTAGCAATATGAACACCAATCGGTATTTTAATCCTACGTCTTGCTTCATAGTGAATCTCTAAAAGTTGATCTTTAGATAATCCCTCTACTGCTTTCTTGTACATTGACGCTGGTTTACGAGAGACTCTGTATTTTTCGGTCGTGAGGAATGCGAAGTATAGTATTCCATATATCAAGGTCAGCCCACCAGATCCGACCATTAATAATGCGCTAATGCCCATGACGACTATTGGAATCCCATGTCCAAACGGTGGTGTATATAATAACCCAAATAATATAGCGGCAGATATTACAGTCCCCAATAAAAACCCAAAAAACGGAATTGACCTAGCCCCAATTTCTTCATCAGCGACACGCATTCTGATCAAATCTTCTCTAGAATAATAAACCCTTTTTTTAGTGTCCGTGCTTGTCATATCCGTTACCTTTTGTATTTGTATCAAATCAATTTCAGACAAATTAACGAGACTATCTGCCATTGTGATTATTTGAGCATAATCTTTGCTAAATGTCAATATGAATCTTGATATATATGTATAATATATGTATAGTTAAATTACTGCTTACGCAAATTAGGATAAAAATATGATTAAAACAACAAGGTTAAATTTTAATTTACCACCCAATAAAAAAGAAGACTTTG
>JBLIDR010000301.1:0-3918 GCA_047632655.1 Francisellaceae bacterium
TATCGGTTAATAAATTTAAATAGCATACAGAAGTACGTTTTTTATGTTGAATAAAAACTAAACTTTCATTAGATTGTTCAAGATAATGCTCAAAAATGTCATTTTCTTGATCCTTATCTTTCTTTTTTGGTTCCATCGGGTTTATATTAGAATTTTTGTCACTTTTATTATATATTTCATTAGAGTTAATAAAAAATAACTTTTTAATACACCTTGTTGGTAAGACATAGATTACACTATTAGATCTTACAAACACGCCTCTAGAAGAAGATAAATTTTGAGGGACAACAATATTAAAGCTAGTACCTTTACCTTCTGCACTAACAACACCAACATGTCCTTTTGCCTGCTCAATATTTCTTCTAACAGAGTCTAAGCCAACACCCCTTCCTGAAAGCTCAGATACTTCTTTTTGGGTTGAAAAGCCAGGCTGGAAAATCAAATCATATAATTTTTCATCATTCAGTCTAGCCATCTCTTCCTGGGTATACTTTAATTTATTTTTCACCTTTTCTAAAATTTTATTTTTATCTAGCCCCCTACCATTATCACGAAATTCAATATAAACACTACCAAAGTGTTGTGATACTTTTACGCTGATGATGGCCGTGGCTGGTTTAGATTTATTTAAACGAGTGGATGTATCTTCAATACCATGCTCAATGGAATTTCGCATTAAATGTTGAAAAGGACCTCGAAGTAAAAGCAAAATAGAACGATCTATTTTAATCTCACCGCCTTCTATTTCAAAACTAATTGGTTTGTTTAAAGCTTTCGAGAGATCTCTAGCAGTCCGTTTTAATGGAATCAAAACATCTGAAATAGGTTGCAAACGCAAACTATACAAATCAGATTGTACCGCAGAGAAATTTCTTGCAAAATCATCAGTCATTAATTCAAGTTGATTCTTAATTTGAATGAGTTTTTTTTCAACGATTCCATTGCCGGTTTTTGGAATATTTTTATACAAAGAATCAATCTCTTTAAGCACAGAATTTAACTTTAATTTATGTGTAAGAAAGTCATCAATTTTTGCATTAATATGTTTGAGTTTTATCAATGGGATTTTTATCTGATCCTCAAGCACATTCCTCAATTCAGGTGCTTGGCTTGGTATAGAAGTAGACACCTCTACTATTGGCTGAAAGTAAGCGTCAATTGGTCGAGATTTTTTCTGACTAAAATCTTGTAGAGCAATAAGTAAATTATCAGCGATAGCCAAACAAAAATTTATTGATTCTTTTTTTGGGTGACTAATCCCTTCCCTCCATTCACTAAACACATCCTCAAGCCTGTGAGATATAGCGGCTATACTATCTATAGAAACACTCTTGGCCGCTCCCTTGATATTATGTGAAGATCTAAATAATACTTGCAAACATTCATCAGCTACAACTTTGTCTGACGACTCTTCCAAAGCCAACAAAGAATCAATAATAAGCTGGTGCTGTTCTGTAAGCTCGTCTTTAAAAATTTCTACAAGCTCTTGATAAAGCTTTGGATCAATAGCCATATAATATCTACTATTACACTTTATATTTCTTAGCCTGTTCAGCTAAGGCCTTAGAGACCTCACCTAATTTGGAGCTAGCCATGGATGTCTGTTTAGCTGCGGCACTAAATTGTTGAGTCACCTGATCAATCTCAGACATGCTAGAAACAACCTGGTCAATACCTTCAGACTCTTGCCTAATTGAAGCTGCTATTTGTTGTGAGGCCATTGAACTTTCCTGAATCACCTGAGCTAAAGCATTAATAATGCCACCCGTTTTCTCAACCTCTTGTACATTTTCTGCAACTAATTCAGAGCCTTCATCTGCAGCAATTACTACTTGTTCTGTCGCTTTTTGAATATCTCTCAATATTTTCTTAACATCCTCTGTAGAGCTCTGTGAGCGTACAGACAACGCTCTAATTTCAGATGCAACAACAGAAAACCCTCTACCTACATCACCAGCTTTTGCTGCTTCAATAGAAGCATTTAAAGCTAACATCTTAGATTGTTTAGCAATATCCGATACAACTTCAGTTATCTCACTAATTTGTTTCATTTTATCGTTCAAGTTTAAAATAGTTCCTGCTGTTTCGCCCATTTTTTTCTGTAGAGTTTTCATTGAAGGAATAATATCATTAACTGCCTTTTTACCAGATTCTCCTTTTTGATAAATTTGCTCCGCTGAAATACCTAACTCTTGAGCCTTATGCAATGTTTGGGCAGATGCCACTCTAATCTTACCAACAACCGCGCTTACCTCAGAGACCGAGGATGCCTGCTGTGTTGCGCTAGTTGCCTGTGATGAGGTTGTTGCTTCGAGCTGATTCAAACCAACTGATATATCTGTACTAGCTGTAATAATTTGCTTTGCTATGGAGGCTAAGCCAGAAGTCATTTTGTTTAAATGAACACCAAGCATGGCTAGATCATCATCTCCAGTTATAGTAAGGGTTTTGGTTAAATCACCACTGGCAACTAATTCTATATAATCACGACATGTTTTAATTCTTGTTTCCAAGCTTCGATATAATTTTTTAACTTGCTCTTCTTTATCTTTTAATTTATTTTCAGCTTCACAAATAGCAAGATACATGTCTTTCAAAGAGATTAGCAGCGTTGACGTTTCATCATTCCCTTCAACTTTTATTTCTATATTTCTTTCACCATTAGAAATTTTCAAAGCATATCCGATCGCTTTTTTTATTGGATTTACAATACTTTTCGCTGTAAATGAAGTCACAATAATACCAATTATAAGTCCAATCCCTAATAAAATAATTTGTAACATTTTTAATAAAGCCACGTCTTCATCTAAACCAACAACATCTGCTCGCAATTGATTATTCAAAACATTTGCCAAACCAGTGTCATTAAGTGCATTAACGCCCAAGCCACCTAATAATTTTTTAACTTCGATCGAGATGGGTAATACTTTCTCACCCAACAGAATTTCACTATTTAAATTCGATATTGGCATTTCCCTAATTTGAGTTTGAATTGACTCTAGCTCAATCAATAACTTTTTTATTTTTGCCCATTTAGCCTTTAGATTTTGACTTTTCCATTTTGAGGAATAGCCATTAATTGATGCAATATTAACATTCATATGTTGCCAAATACTAACCTGTTGCTGTTTGTATATATTACCTCTAGTCCTCATCCACGCCTGTAATGATGCCAATGACTCCAGCAAGGAGATATTAATATCTTGAATACTTTCAAAAGTTGGCAAAGCTTGGTTTTGAAGTCTCTTTGTGAACTGCTGTGTCCCATCAAGCTTCACATAAGTAATACCAATCGTTAAAAGATAAATTAAGAAGAAACAAAAAAACCCAGCAATAATCTTGTTTTTAATACTAAAACGTACACTTCCAGTTTTACCGCCCAACATCATGTAACTCCAAATAATTTAATTAGAAAATTTAGGTAAACTCAAATCATATATATTAGAATTATAGCCATTAATTAATAAATAAAAATTATGATCAACCATAAGGTCTATAAATAAATACCAATTAATCAAGATAATTGCTAAATACCACTGGATCTATTATCGTTATATTTTCTAATTCATTAGCAATATTCTCGATCTGAGAATGAACCTCAGTGACTTTCAAGATAAGACTAGATGACTCAAAACGTAATAAAACTAAGTCATAGTTACTTAACTCAGAACTTATATTTTCATTTAAAATGACTTGAAAGGTATCAATAACTGGTAGTACTTCTCCTTGATAATAAATAACACCTACAAAAGGTTTTGATATCAAAGGAATAGTAGTAATTTCCTGCTGCGCGAGGACACTTTCAACGAATTCATCATCAATCGCATATTTTTCTTGTCCTAATTTAAAAACTAGTAATTTATTAATATCATTAAATTTTTTATTGCCAGGAATCATTGCCAATAACTTGGCTCGATT
>JBLIDR010000302.1:0-3905 GCA_047632655.1 Francisellaceae bacterium
GCAACGTTTTATGTTTCTCCATAGGTGGATTAATCCAGACGGCGATATTGATAAAAGGTTTTCACGTTTGATTGTGTGTGCGTATGATGGATCTGTAGTTGACACCTTTAGTACTAATGAAATGGTATCGCATATAGGTTGGCGTGGCTCTGAACAGGTGATTGCCTATTGCCGTGTTCCTGTATTTGATGATCAATATGTGTTATTCACCGTGGGAAGGCCTGATGAGACAAAGATTTTAGGCGTTAACTGTTTTTCAAGTGATGGTCATCCGTCTTTTGATGAGACCGGACGTTGGATGCTCACAGATACCTACCCAGATAGGCGTAGGGTCCAAACTCTAGCGCTTTACGATACACAAAAAGAAATAAGGGTAGATATTGCTAAATTACCAATGCCAAAAGACTTTCAAAGTCCTAGTTCTTCCCAGCATTGGGCTTGTGATCTTCACCCCAGATGGGATCGCCAATCACGGTTTTTGTGCTTCGACGCTACATTTTCTGGTCAGAGAAGCCTCTGCACTATAGATTTAGGCGACGATGTGAAATCTGACTCTTTAAAAACCTTATCTAAAATATATAATAATGCCAAATAAAAATCACATAGCTTTATATCGATGTATGTTCGATGACTATGATTTTATACTCAGTGAACTTTTTATAATGCCTAATGTTGATTATTATTTGTTTACTGATAATGATGCTTTAGACATATATCCGTACCAAAAAATTATTGTTAAACAAGATAAAGATAATCCTTCAATTTCCAATCGGGCGATTAAAATGAAGTTGCCCGACGTACTGCGGTCATATGCATTGACGATATATATTGACAGTAATGTAGGGATAATGGGGGATCTTAATCCACTAATTTCACAATTTGTTCAGGACGGAGCTGCCATTGGTTCTTTCAGTCATCCAAGTCACCATTCGCTAGAGCAAGAAATAGAGCTTTGTCGGGTGCTCGAGAAGGGAGACGTCAACGCCATGGAGAAAGAGCGCCAGTTCTACTTGACCGAGCCTTTTCCGATTAGAGATAGGTTGTCGGATAATAGCGTTATTTTCAGGAAAAGATATGATAATAATATGATTGCTGCTATGGACTTCTGGTTTGAGCTTACCAAGAAATATTCTGGTCGAGACCAGTTGAGCCTCCCCGCCGTTAAGGGTAGATTTAATATAGATGACTTTTTTTTCGATTTTTCTCCTCGAACTCGGTTTAATAAATACTTTATTGTTTTTCCTCACAAATTGAACCGAAAAAAAGTCTCTTTAAAAAAACTCGTTAAATTTTATCTGAGTTTCTTTTTGCGTTTCTTTTTTCGTTACTTGTTTTTTATTAAAGGAGCGATCCGTAATTTATGATTAAATTTAATAGTTCTTCCTTAGTCAATATATTGGTTTGCCCGATTTGCAAATCAGATATAAATGGCGTGGTGTTGGAAAAAATTACTGATAATATAATTTATGCTGCAGAATATTCAGCTAATATTTTGGCTTGTGAGGATTGTAAGCACGGGTTTCTTTCGCCAGTTATTAAGTCCTCCGAACTCCATCTGGCTTATCAAGGTTATTACACTCAGAGTACAGCTAATCTTGAAAATGCTTCCAACTCATCTATTGATAGTTTCTCAAAGTTCAGAGCATTCTTTGAATATAGCTATAAAGGTTTGTCCACTAAAAAAGGTAAATATATTTATTGGTTTGCATGCTTAATACCTTTTGCGAAATTTTTTTTAAAAAGAGCAGTAAGATTTTTACCTGAACCGGCAAAAAATAATCGCTCTAAACTACTTGATGTTGGCTGTGGCAGAGGAGATTTTTTAATTCGAGCACAATATTGCGGATATGAATCATTTGGAATTGATTTTGACTCTGCAACTGTTAATATCGCTAACAATCGAGGAGTTTCGGCTTCCGTTGCGGAAATTCATGATTTGCCTTTAGATGTCCAATATGATGCGATTGTATTGAGCCATGTTGTTGAGCATGTCTCCGATCCCGTAAGGTTATTAGATGATATCTTTAAGCGACTTAAACCAGGTGGCTATTTCTATATTTCTACTCCAAATCTTAATTCTGCGGGCAGGTTTACCTTCGGTAAGAGTTGGCGAGGGGTAGATTTCCCCCGCCATTTACAATACTTTAATGTTTTTAATCTTAAAAAATTACTTAATGGATCTGGATTCGAGAGAATTGAGCAGGTTTATGACATACCTCAGTCTGTTGGAATTATTCTGTCAAGCTTTAAATTACGATATCCAGGTGGAGTTACCGCCATTAACTTGTTAACCAGTCTATTTTTGCTGTTGAAAAACAAAGCTTTCGCACCGTCAAAACTCGATGTAGTTGTTTTTTGTTGCTATAAAAAGAAATAGTGCATTAAGTTAGTTTATTTGAAATTGACCTTAGCATAAGCCAGCGTTGAAGTGGTGGCGTTTATTTTATAAAGCTAAGCTACCAGGTTTCTACCTTATTAAGCCTTTAATAATCATTACTCAATTTAAGTATCAAAAGAGTTTCTAGTTAAGATAAGATTTTTTATATTGTTGATTAAGTAGATGCTAATTAAATTTTCTGGTTCCTCAATGTTTGGTTGAAAGTTCATTTAAGACGATAAATTATGAATGATTTAGTTTCCATTATTATGCCTTGTTTTAATTCTGAAATATTTTTGAGAGAGGCTATAGACTCTGTTTTAAATCAAACCTTTTCGAATTGGGAACTGATCATCTGCGATGATGGATCTGAGGATAAGAGCGTCTTGGTGGCTAGTCAATGTGTGGCATTAGACCCACGCATTAGGCTTATCGATAATATTTATTCTAAAGGCGCACCTGGTGCTCGGAATTCTGCTTTAGCCCTTGCGTCTGGCAGGTATATAGCTTTTTTGGATTCTGATGACGTCTGGTATATCAATAAGCTGGAGCAGCAAATTTTCTTTATGAAAACACGTCAAATAGCATTTTGCTATAGTTACCATGATGTGATGGATGAAAATGCTTCTTTTTTAGGGTCTTATATGGCCCCAAGTAAGGTTAATTCTAAAAAGATGAAGCTGAGTAACTTCATCCCATGTTTAACTGCCGTGTATGACTCAAAAATTCTGGGAAAAGTCTATCAACCCGAAATTATAAAACGCAATGACTTTGCGTTGTGGCTTAAAATTTTGAATGGTGGTGTTGTCGACACTGCACATTGTTTACCTATATCCACAGCGAAATACAGGACTAACTCTTATGGTTTGTCTAGTAATAAGTTAGATTCGTTACTTTTTTTCCGGCGATGTCTAACAGAATATGGGCAATGTTCGCGTCAAGAGGCATTTTTTTATAGCATTCTTTATTTGGTATTAATTGTGGTTAAAAAGAAGTTTATCAATTTATACAATTGGATTGTGGTGAGGTTTTGATGGCTATTAAAAACGGAATATATTAAAAAATGAGCGAAAAGAAAATTATGAATACGAATGAAGTTGCGATTGTTGGCGGAGCCGGCTTTGTTGGCTCAAGACTTACAGCTCGCTTGAGAAAAGGAAAGATTTCTTCGAATAAATATGACATTGATCTAAGTAATCACTTAGACAAAAGTATCTTTCTTGATGTTGAGGACGCTGATTCGCTTGATATACTTGCTGGCGTGAGCACAATCATTAATCTCGCTGCAGTTCATCGCGATGATGTTCGCCCATTAAGTCGCTATGATGATGTAAATGTTCAGGGAGCGAAAAATGTTTGTGATGCAGCCTGTAAGCATGGTATCAATAAAATTATTTTTACAAGTTCTGTTGCTATTTATGGATTCGCCCCAGCTGATACGGATGAATCTGGGGGATGCAATTATTTTAACGATTATGGCCGAACTAAATACTTGGCTGAACAAGTCTATAAGGCTTGGCAATTGGAA
>JBLIDR010000303.1:0-3893 GCA_047632655.1 Francisellaceae bacterium
CGAATTTTAAATAAACTAAAAGGGCTGTATAGCAAAACCAACCATGTCTGACTATAAGACCCTGCTCAGGGGCTCTTCTGTAAGATTTGTAACATTAACTTGCAGCATATTCATTGCATTTTTTATGATGCCATTCATTATCAATGGTGTGGGTGATAAATGGTATGGCCTTTGGGTCGTTATTGCTAGCTTATTAAGTTTTTACGGCATGATGGATTTAGGACTATCATCAGCAACACAAAGATTTCTTTCATACGCGTTACCTCAAAATGACAAAGTAAAACTTAACCAGTATTTTAATTCAAGTCTATTAATATACACACTAATAAGCTTAATCGTGATCATTATCACTGCTTTTCTAATCATTTTTGCTGACTCATTTATTGAAAATACTACGGACTTAAATACATTTAAAATCATCTTCGCCATTATGGGCGGCACACTTGCAATTTCATTTCCTTTTTATGTCGTTAATGGCGTTATTGTGGCAAATATGCGCTATGACATTTCAGCCATTATTAATCTTGTAAAAATAATTGTCAGAGCAATTGCTATTTATTATGCAATAAGTGATGGGTACGGAATAATTGCGATGGCTATGATAACTTCTGCAACTGACTTGCTAGCAAATATAGTTCTTACATTTTTCGCAATGAAACTAGCGCCCTGGATAAAGTTTGGAAAATCATTCATCACTAAGGACATAATAAAGCGATTGTTTGCATATAGCGGTTATGCATTTTTAGGCACAACTGCTGATAAGACAAAGATAAGTTCAGCACCTATATTAATTGGCAGCATATTAGGACTAAACCATGTAACAGTGTATGCCATAGCGGCACAGTTCGTTAATTACTTCAAACAATTGATGAGCGCGATATTTTCTGTACTATTTCCATTATTCACCAAAAACTTTAGCTTAAGTAAAAATGATAAACAAAAAAGTGATTTCTTATTATCATTGAAGCTATCATCATTCACCTCGACACTTGGTGTTTTAGTAATCATTGTTCTATGCGCACCGTTCATTGACCTCTGGATGGGCGAGAGATTTATTCAAGCAAGTGAAATACTTATAATATTAATATTAGGTACAGGTATTTCCAGCTGTCAGCAACCAGCTGTTCAGTTACTTATGGCGACAAACAATCATGACAAGAACACTTGGCTACTTGTTGTCGAAGCAACATTTACGTTAATTTTGATTGTTATATTGACCCCACCTTTTGGATTGATAGGCACAGCTATTTCTTTAGCGCTACCAGAGCTTGTTGTTCGGTTATTCATTCAGCCAAAAATTGTTTGTGGTATTTTGAATACGAGAACGAAAGATTACAATCTAATACTATATAAACAATTATTATTAATGGCAGTTTTAATCTTTATTCATATCAATATTTCATCACACCTTATCTTAGACACATATTTATTCTTATTTCTCTATGCCATATTCATATCGTTATCTCACACAATAGCTAGTTATTTTATTGTATTAAGCAAACATGACAGATTAGTGCTATCCAATATAAGATCATCACTGACTCCTAAAAATGTCAGCTCTATTTAGATTTCAAAATAAATATGCATACAACTAAATCAAAAATCACTTATAGTCCTTTAATATCAGTCATAATTCCAACCTATAACAGAAAAGCAATGTGCTTATCAGCGGTAGAATCCGTACTTGCACAACTTGAAGTTGATGTCGAAATTATAGTGGTGGACGATGGATCATCAGACGGCACAAAAGAATACTTAACTCACGTTTTCGAGAAAATAACTTATATTTTCCAGTCCAATCAGGACGTCTCTATAGCTAGAAACAACGGCTTAAATGTAGCGAAGGGAGAGCCTTCCTTGACTCTGACGACATCCTCACAACGTCGCCTTTATATGACTCGTTTAATGTCCTAGCCGACGATGAAACTATAGATTTAGTATTCAGCAATGTAATACGTGGAGAACGCCCAAAAATAAGTGATGTATCATTTTTGGAAAACAAGTTTATACCTAGGGTCGGTGAATATACAAAAAGCATGGGCTTGGAGATCCTGGGGAATGAAACTTGGGTTGATATTATTAATGGAAGCGTTATCTCACCTAGTACCTCACTTATGAGGAGGACATTAATTAATGATGCACGTTTTTCCGCTGAATATAAGGTCGCCAATGATGTGGAGTTTTTTTTCAAGAATACTCAGAGATAGAAAAATCGCTTTTTTAAATAAAATCGGTGCTTATTGCTATATGAAAGGTGATAACCTTGCAGAAATAAAATGGAACGCCTTAAAAACTAAACTCAAAGTTAAATTGATAAATTCCCACCTAAAGAAAGCACGTGATTACACTAGTGATGAAATAAATAGACTTCTATTTTTCAAGTCCAACTTTTTAAAAAGCATGTCGAGGGATTTATGGAGCAACTCCAAAAGTGTAAGCGCTCTTTATTATCGGGTTTATAGTATTGCAATTAAATTATTTCTGTATGTCAAATGACTTTAAAAAAGAAAAAAATTCTATGGATTTCTCATCTAGTACCTTACCCGCCGAAAGGTGGTGTGCTACAGCGTTCATTTAATTTACTAAAAGAAGTCAGTAAGGAATTCGATGTTCACCTTGTCTCATTTGTTCAAAAAAAACTAATTACGACACATTACGAAAATTACGATGCGGGTATAGAAGATTGTAAGAGCAACCTACTCAAGTTTTGCTCTCAGGTAGATTTTTTCGAAATCCCACAAGAAACAATAAAATATGGTAAATATATAACCGGTATAAGCGGACTTTTTAGTCTTTATGGTTATAACATTGCATGGCTTAGATCCACATCATTTAAAAAACATTTAGAAACAATAAGCTACCAATTTGATCTTGTTCACTTCGATACCATAAGCTTAGCTATATATATCGATATTTTTCCAGGCACAAAGAAGATACTTGATCATCATAATATTGAATCACACATGTTGTTAAGACGAAGTGAAAATGAGAGCAGCATTGTTAAAAAAGCATATTTTTATGTGGAGGGAAAAAAATTAGAAAAATTTGAACGTAAAGTAGTCAATGAGTTTTCATTAAATATAACTTGTTCAGAACTTGATAGCGAGCGACTGTTATCTATTGCCCCTGGAGCTGTCATTGAAAGCATACCTAATGGTGTCGACATTGATTATTTTCATCCATTAAAAAAACGTCAAAATCCTAACCCTGAAAACTTTAAAATTATCTTTGCAGGCCGCTTAAATGCTTACACCAATGATCAAGCTGCAAAGTATATTGCTTTTGAATTATGGCCCAGAATAAGAATGGAATTTCCCGGTGCAAAACTTTACTTGGTTGGACAAAACCCATCTGAGGAAATTATACAACGACTGAAAACTGATGAGCGCTTTTTCATTACAGGATTTGTCGACGACATAAGAACTTATATTGATGAAGCCGATATATACATTTGCCCAATCACTGATGGAGGCGGAACCAAACTTAAAGTACTCGATGCCCTCGCAATGGGGATTCCTTTGCTCGCCAATAAGATTGCATGCGAAGGCATTGAGACTGTTGAAGATGAATCCGTTTTATACTCCAACAATACTCAACAATATCTCGATAACATCTCAGTGCTAATCAAAAATCCAGAGAAATATCAACTATTCTCCAGTTCAGGGCTGAATTTAGTTAAGAATCAGTATACTTTTCTGGAAATAGGACGAGTTTTAACTAAAGCATATCTAGAGCTATAGCTTTCATAATGCAATAGGATATATCATGACAACACTTAATCTAGACCAAAATCATAGGCCACACGCCCTAAAACCAAACTTAATGATGGTTGAAATAGTTCGCATAAATCATGAACGATAACAGCGTACTTATTGTTGTGCCCTGGTCGCTAG
>JBLIDR010000304.1:0-3852 GCA_047632655.1 Francisellaceae bacterium
CATATAAAATTGTCCAACGACAAGTTGTATGCTTTCTAACAGCACGCATCAATAATTCGTGATTGATATTATCGAAAAATCCTTGGATATCTATATCTAGAACCCAATCACTCTTCCAACATCTTTCACGAACTTTACCAACTGCGTTTAATGCTGACTTTTTCGGTCTGTAGCCATAGGAATCATCATCAAAGTGAGGTTCAACTTCTGGTTCAAACTTTAGACGTATAGCCATTTGCGCTATACGATCAGCCACAGTTGGTATTCCAAGTGGTCTCATTTTTCCATCTGCTTTAGGTATTTCTACACGTTTTACAGGTGCTGGGAAATAACTACCTGAACTTAGCCTATTCCACAATTTATATAAATTGCTTTTTAGGTTTTGCTCAAATATTACTATTGATTCTCCATCAACACCTGCTGCACCTTTATTGGCTTTTACCAACTTAAACGCATTCCAAACTAAACTTTTTGGAATGTTAAATGGTTTTGTCTTTTCCATAGATTCTTTCCAAATTATTTTGGTTGATCTTCAGAATAAACTGAATAATGTAACCCCTTTGCTCCACATCCATTACAGCTGCTTCAACACTACTACGGGTTACTCCGTCCCTGTGCTCTGCATCGGTACTCTTATCCTTGTGGGGCTACCACTTGGATGTCTCCCTTAACATCAGAACGACAGGTTCCCACGTTCCAAATAGAAGCCTAAAATAAGATCACGCCACCTCAATGCCGGATGCCGCCCAGACAGTAAATAGCTATCCTCTAGGCTTATCCCAGTGCGCCCTAACTCACTGGTTTTGACATCGTAGAATTTGCTTTCGACACGTCATCAATGGTTCACTTTCGTTCGTCTTCTTATTTCACACATGACATATTTACTATGCCTTTTCCTCAACGCTCACCACCATGACTCTTAATCACAGCAGCTTGAGGTTGTTTGAAGCCAATATCTATATATCGACTTCGAGAGACCTGCTCTCATCTTCTATCCAGTTAAGTAAAGTTGCCTTTACCCTCGTGGCACACTTAGGACTCGTAAACGCATTTTAATGTGAGCAGATCCTAAGCTGTCGCGAGTCCCAACAGTTAAGCCCACCAATAATAGCGAATATAAATATTGGGTTAAGGAGTAAATACTGGACAAATCGGCCATTAGATTCTCTAACCTATAGCATTTCTAAAGTTTAAAGTCTGAATTTTCAAAAAATGGCCTAGTATAGTCATATCTGTACACAGAATTAGTGTTTTATGTACAAATTTAGCCCAACTGCACGCATATCCAAGTTAAATCTGTACGCATATCTGTGGTAAACTCCAACCCAATCAGAATATATGCTCAAAATAGTTATGTGTACAGTTAGTCTTCTAGCCCTTTATCTAAAGGTTTGAAAACATCTTAATCTTATATCTTAATTGGTAATTTTGAACAAAAGTAAGTTTTATGGCCGATTTGTCCGTAATTTATACTGCAAGCCAATATTCCAAGCTAACAAATTACAGAATACAATCATAAAACATTACAGTAATACCAAAACTATCGTACACTAAATTACTGGTGATATTAAACAATTAAAGATATTTACATTATTTCAGGGATAAACTTGAATAATGCAATATGTATGTTTATTCTTACTTTATAAGGTAAATACATATTGATGGTTTTTATGATAAAAGACACGATTACTAGCACTGATATTAAAAAAATATTTAGGTTCGAGGATAGATCAAAAACATTGCAAGCGGTTTACGGATCAGAAGAGCGTAAAGAAATCCCTTTTGCGGAAAGAATCTACCGTGGCAAGGTTAGCGTTAGGCATTGGAAATATAGTGACTTACCTGAAATAGGTAGTTCTTTTGGTTATATAAAAAAACCTCCTCATCAAATAGTTATAACCAAATATATACAAAAAGGCGGTGTTCTTAAAACAACGACCACTTTTAATGAGGCAATGACCTACGCTTTAAATGGCTTAAAAACCATCATTATTGGACAAGATTTTGAGTGCTCAATTACCGATGTTATCCTCCCACAAGGAAAGATTGATTCTATTGATGAAGATAAAAAAATGTTAGGTCTTTATCATCATCTTGTTGAAGGAGCTAAAATTACAGACGTAATACAAAAAACCGCCCTACCAACTTTAGATATTATTCCCGAAACCCATGATTTAGTTCTTCTTGATAAATGGATAGACCAACAAAAAAGAAGAGAGTATTTATATAAAGATAAATTAATTCCACTATTAAAAGATTATGATGTTGTTATTTTTGATAACAATCCAAGCTGGAATCACTTAACAGAAAATTCGATAGTATCATCACATGCTATTATTTCACCGCTAGGGTGTAATTTATTAGCTTATAATGCGGCAGAAACAAATATGGCTACCATTTATGATTTTCAGGAAGCTATGAGCCTTCGTGATCAGGTACATGTTATGTTTCCCACACTACTTGAAAACACTTCTTTAAGTAAACAAATATATGCTCAATATATAGCGAAATTCCCTGAAATTATAGCTACTCCAATAAAAACTGCTGTCAAATTTCAAGAAGCACTAATGATGAGACAAAGCATCATTGAATATGCCCCAAGCTCGTCAAACGCACAAGACTACTATGATTTAATATGTGATATATGGACAAGAATCCTCAAACCTTATACCTTTAAAATTGATAAGGAGATATAAAATGGCTATTGATAAACATATCTTTAATCAATATACAAAAGAACGAGAATCCATACAACCTTCCAAAGATATCGATAAAAAAGTCTACTCACATAACAAACCTTTTACTAATATCAATAATGATTCACCTAATGAATCTGTTACCAACAACACCACTGATAATGATCTATTAATTTCAATAAATCCTAACCTCGTTGTTAATTGGGAATTCCATGATAGACCTGAATTTGAACTCGGTGATATTCAAGCATTAGCTAACGACTTTATTAAGGTGGGTCAACAGCAACCTTGCGTAGTTCGCCCTGTTACATCTAATTCAAAGCATATGTATGAACTAATTATAGGTGAAAGGAGATGGCGGGCTTCAAAGTTAGCTGGCATTAATCTAAAGGTAATTGTTAAAAATGGATTAACTGACGTTGATGCTGCATTAGCTCAGGCAGCAGAAAATGACAACAGAATAGATCTAAGTGACTATGCTAAAGGAATGTCATATTCAAAATTAATAAATAATAGAATTATAAAACAAAAAGATCTTATTGAGAGGCTAGGTAAATCTAAACAATACGTATCCGCCCTTCTTTCGTACAGTAAAATACCTAATGAAATCATATCAGCAATTGGCGATATGTCTCAGGTTAAATATTATTCTGCTGAAAAAATTAAACAGCTATCCTCTAAAGGTGAACTATACATAACAGCATTAATATCTATTGGGAAACGTATCAGCTCAAAATCATTAAGCGCTAATGCGATAGAAAAAGAAATCGACCTGATTATTTATAATAGTAAAAAAAGTTCAAGTGTAATAAACAATAAAATCATAACTAATGATGGTCGTCATTTATTTACTTGGAGGAATGACAATAACAACTTACCTTCTCTGCATTTTCCAAAACAAATAGTTTCATTATTCACAGATGAGAAAATTAATATTAAAGATTTAACCTCAGAATTTATAAGAGTTATAGAAAATAAAATATCTACAATTAAATAAAGTCCGATTAATCGGACTATTGATATAAATAGGTGAAATATTATGATTTAAACTAAAAACCCCTAGTACTCGAATACTGGGGGTTTTAATTTCAGCAACTATAGGTATCCAACAACAAGAGGATATTTGCTATAATAACCGCAACAAATTAATTATAGT
>JBLIDR010000305.1:0-3832 GCA_047632655.1 Francisellaceae bacterium
CTACATCATGAACAATGCGCCCCTCTTTGGGATTGGGAATATCCTCCAGATCCCGATTCACAATTTTGGTAATAGCTGAATCAATCCAGCCCAATCCAATGGGTAAGTAAAATGATTTTTGACGTATCTTTTCAATAAACTCGCGTTTTAAAGCATAACAATTACCAAAAAGGCAACGCCCTTGTTTAACCATATCCAGATATTGTTGCTGATTTCGGCCAGAAAAAGGTAAACCCGCAGCCGCATTGGCTTGGGCATCATTGGCCAGATGTTGACTCAACCGCCCAAAAGACCCTTCAACAAACTGCACATCCGCGTCGACAAAAAAATGAATGGCTGACTCATCTGCAATATCATGCACATAGTGATTCCAAGCATTACATTTGTCGCCCAGCTCCAATTCCACCAGCGCGAGTTGTTCGCTTGATCTTGATAACTGAATTTTTTGTACTTCAATACACGTATTATCGGTGCAGCCATTGGCAATCACATAAAGCTTATTAAGATACTCATCTGCCGAATCCAATACGCTTTCGACAGATCTCCCAATATTTTTTTCCTCATTATGCGCAAACATTACTATGTTATAAAAAGCAGTCATATTTCCTTGCCAATTAAAAAATGAAGCACGTGTTTCAATGCCTAAACCACAAGATTCAACTTTAACACTATTCTCAAAATCAGGCTAAATTAGTTCTTTTTAATTACCATTTTTTGTTTATTGGAAGCTGAATTAACATTAAACTACCCAAATGAACATTGATAATATAATCAAGTATCTTCCAAACATGTATCACTTCACCTATCGCAACAAAGTATTTCTTAACGTTAATGTTATCTGTTCCAATAATTTGGGTAGGCTGGCTCAAACCTATCTGTTCTTTATCCAACCTCTTTGAGATGCGTTATGTTGTATACACGCAACGTCATCAAAATAAAAAACAATGTAACTATAAAGGCCAATATGCTATTTATCTGCGTTGATTTGATCAAAATTACAATAAAGCGCAAAACGAATCGCCACCAACTGAGTTTGCAAAACAGTTAGAAGAATATTTAAATCTCGAACAGAAAATAGTGCTAATCTCGTGGAAAGGTTACTCTCAAAAATGTGTTAAGCGATATTAAGATATTGCACCATATTAAGCGAAAACATGGTTTCAATAATTTTTTGTCACTAATAAAGTTGACACCCTGTGCCAAGACCGTTTTAGGAATTGCTACTCAGTTAATATTAACTCTCACCACCAGTATAAGGACATATTACATGTCAAATAGAAATAAAAGGCTAGATTTAGCAAGAGGCCTTGTTATGTTATATGTGGTGACCATTATTCACGGTGCATATTGGTTAGGGTTGGGTAATGACTTTAGATCCATATTACTATTTGAGATGCCTGTTGTTTTTATTATTTCAGGATATGCCTTTGCATTTTACTCAAAAAACAAACCTAGTATAAATTTAACTAGCTATATTAAATATGCACAAACCCGAGTGAGCAGAATATATATTCCATATTTTGCATATGCAGTTGTGTGTATTATCGTTGTAATATTGGCACAAGAAAACACAAATATTCAGGAACATATTTTTGCTTGGTTGAACCCATTTACTCGCGGCACAGGACATAGCATTTCTTCGTTAACATGGCATTTATGGTTTATCCCCCCTTTTATAATAGTCACCCTTCTTTTACCTATTGTAACCCATAGGTGGATTGAAAAATTACCTTTTGCATTATGTTTTCTTCTACTGGTTTTTTTCCTATATTTTGCTAATTGGTGGGTAGAAGGAAAGTTTTCCACACCAGTTTTTTATTTCTTTTGGGCTTATGTTGGTTATAAGCTAGGGGCGGGATTGACCATAAAAAGAAACATCTTATTTGCAGTGATAGCTATCGCAGCTATTTTGCTGGCAATAGGTGTAGTGTTCATGAATCAAACATTAAATATGCAATTAAATAAATTCCCCCCTAATTTAATGTTTTTATGGTTTAGTTGTATTTGGATAGCCATCCTTTTTATAACCTGTAATCATGTTTCACCCAAAATTGTAAATTATCTTTTGGAAAACAAATTTGTAGCTCTATTTGTAAAAAATGGCTATTCGATATATTTATGGCAAGGCATTGGTTATGCCACGGCTAAAGCCATACAAAGTCAATTTGAGGTTAACGTACTGGTAACATGGTTAATGGCAATAATATTAACTGTTATGTTGGGCACGTTGTTTAGTCCACTTGAAAAGATAAAGTGGGTATCTTCACGAGTTTAATAAAAATATAAGGGGCAGGTTCGGTCTTGATTAATGGCTTAATTTTTTACGACAATGCCTCTAATAATTAGCATTCACTTAACTTCTTGAAATGACGCGGCTACAGCCCAAATACTTGGCAGATCATTATTACTGACCAAGACGACACATACTTAATTAAGCTTTATCTAATGATGAATAATCTCAGGTATTAGAAGTGGCCACTTCAATATCTTTCAATTTTTGTTTATTGTGAATATGCTCAGTCAACATGCCTAATAACAACAAAAAATAAAACGGTTCGAAAATGATCAGGTCAAGAAACATCGACCCAGTGTAAAACCCTGTGTATGCCACCATGGTCGAATTATTTACATAGGACATAGTTGATTGGGGATCCACTTCACTTCTGCGGATCATTCTAAAGCGTTTAAATTGCAACCAATAAAAGGTGAGATATATAATACCGTTTATTATTCCACTGTTTGCCGCAAAATTTAAAAATGTATTGTGTGCTACATAAGGCACTCTGCCTGGAAAGTAGATACGGGTCGCTTCTTGAAAACGCTGCACCCCAACACCTAATAATGGATGTAACTTTATCAATCCCAGCCCAGTCTCCCAAGATTGCACTCTTGGATCAATAGCCTCCTCTTCAGTTTGCGTTTTAGCGGACTCGACCGTATTAGTAGCCCTATCACGTAACTGCCCCCCTTGATAAATAACAGCGGCGATTAACCCGCAAACCAACATTATACCAAATATACGAGACTTAATGATTAGATAGGCAGACAACGTCGCTACTGCCACAGACAAAAGCGCCCCACGGGAGCCGGTTAAAATAATGCTATGCCAAAGTAAAAGCAGACCTAAACCAAAAACTGAGCGTAGTATTAGAGAGCGAAAATAAAATATTCCAAACAATAAAAAAGGCATCGCAGTAACAAACACCATGGCAAACTTATTCTCATCGCGATAAGGACTGCCATAAGGCCCCATTAACCTCCCCTGATTAAATTGACGCATGTTATAGTCAAAATATTGAGTATTACTCCAATAAACATAATAAAGAATAAGGCCCGCAAACAAGAGAGCTAATACTTTTAATGCCTGCTCGGAATTTATCAGTGGTAACGAGATAAAATACATCAAAATGATGATGTTAAAATTACTAAGTACTAAGGAAGCGCTTGTAGCACTACTGAAACTACCTATAGGACTAAAAGAATCAGATAAATTAAACATTAACCAAAAAATGATAAGCAGCAGGTTTTGTTTATAGCGATAAACAGAAAAGTCGAGTTTTTTATTTACCATTTGAAACATAAAAACTAAAATTGCCGTACCAGCTGCAACTTTAAAAGCTTGCACGCCATCAAAAACCCAGAACCAAATATACTGTGGTGCCATCACCGACATAAGGTAATAAGCATAAACTGCGGTCTGTTGATGTTTAAACGATCTGACTACCGTAGTAACAAGCAAAAGATATAAAACTACTATTCCCATTATTGACTACACTTCACTTTTTAAATTTAACAAGTCGGCAAATTGGTATGATCATTTTTGTGTGCGAAC
>JBLIDR010000306.1:0-3818 GCA_047632655.1 Francisellaceae bacterium
GAAGATGGTTATAAATTATTATTTGAATTAGGTGCCATGAATGATAAGCGTAAGGTAACTCCGATTGGCAAAAATTTATTAAAATTTCAAGTTGATCCAAAACTAGCTAGAATGATACTTGAAGCAAAGCATAATCATTGTATTAATGACTTACTTATTATCACAAGTTTTTTAAGTATCCAGGACCCACGTGAAAGACCTACTAAATTCCAACAAAAAGCGGATCAAGCACATAAAGCTAATTATGATAAGTTTTCTGATTTTTTAAGTATTTTAAATTTATGGAGAGTTTATCAACAACAAATGCAAAAACTTAATGCTAATCAATTAAAGAGATATTGCCGTGATAAATTTTTATCTCATAATAAAATGCGTGAGTGGATAGACATATACAAACAATTAAAGGTATCAGCAAAAACTCTAAATTATCAAGAAAATAGCGAACCAGCAACCTATGATCAAATACATAAATCTATTTTGGCTGGTTTATTGGCTAACATTGGTTTTAATTATGAACTTAAAGAATATATTGGGGCTCGTGGCCTCAAGTTTTATATTTTCCCTGGTTCATCACAATTTAAACCAACCCCAAAGTGGATATTAGCCTCTGAACTAATTGAAACAACTAAATTATATGCTCGCAACGTAGCAAAAATTCAACCTGAATGGATTGAAATACTTGCTTCACATGTTACCAAAAAAAATTATTCAAACCCTCACTGGTCAAAGAAACATAACAATGTCATGGCATATGAAAAAGTAACTTTATATGGTTTAGAGCTGGTGGCGAAACGTTTAACCCCTTATGTCAAAATAGATCCTGTTTTAAGTCGTGAAATTTTTATACGTGGGGCTTTGGTTGCTGGAGATTTTACGACAGAAGCTGACTTTTTTGCTGATAATTTACTATTATTAGATGAAGTTGAAGACTTAGAGCATAAATCACGACGTCGTGACATCATGGTTGATGATGAAACATTGTTCGATTATTATGATGAAGTGATTGATCAAGATGTTTTCAATAAAGTCACATTTGAGCAATGGTATAAAAAATTAAATAAATCTCAAAAGGATAAACTATTCTTTCAAAAATCAGATTTAATGCAGCATAGTGCAAAAGCAGTTACTCAGTCACAATTCCCTGAAACATTAACTCATCAAGGGTTACACCTACCATTGGAATATCATTTCGAACCTGGGCATAAAAATGATGGGGTTACGATTAAAATTCCATTGATGGTTTTAAATCAAATTAACCCACTTATGTTAGATTGGCTTGTACCAGGTATGATTAAAGATAAAATTATTGCTTTGATGAGAGCCCTGCCTAAATCTATTCGTAAATACTGTGTGCCAATACCTCAATATGCTGATGCAGTTTTAGATAGTATTACCTATGATACGAAACAAAATTTAAAAGCTATTTTAGTTACTGAGATTATTCGTATTACAGGAATTGTTTTCAATGAGAATATATGGGATGAAATTATTTTAGATCAACACATGCATATGAATATTCAAGTGTTGGACGAAAAAGGTGAAATGATTGCTAGTAATCGTGATTTGCGATCATTACAACTTAAGCTTGAATCAAAAGCGAATATGCAGGTGATACAAAATAAAAAACAACAAGATATAATCTATACATCTTGGAATTTTTTTGATCTTGAGATAGAAAATAAAATTGAGCAATATGGAATTAATATCAATGTTTACCCTTGTCTTAAATGTCTTGATCAAGGTGTTATCGTTTCACAAGAAACAACGATAGATAAAGCTGAGAGCTCACATCGTAAGGCACTTTTTAAATTATTACATATACATTGTTCTGATAAATTTAAAAATTTAAAATGTACAGTGCCTAATTATGACAAAATATCTATGTTGTGTTTGCTGTTGTACCAAAAAAAATCTTGGGAAGATGATTTTATTTATTCAGTTATCCTTAAAACATTTATTTTACCGTCTAAAAGAATTTTATCTAAAAATGAATATGATTTAGCACTCTCTTCTCAGTTGGAAAACCTTCAACCGAACATATTAAAACAGGCTTCTAGCGTTTTTAAAATTCTAGGAGAATACCAAGAATTAAAGAAATCTTTCAAACAGAGATCTATTCCATTAGATTTAATTAATCTATATAACTCAATTAATGTAATGTTAGATAGTTTAGTCTATGTTAGATTTTTATCTGAAACACCAAGTATTTGGTTAGAGAGAATTCCTCTATATATTAAAGCATTAAAAAATAGGTTAGAAAAAGCACCTAGAAAATTAATAGCAGATCGTGAGTTTATATTAGATCTTGAATGTATTGAACAAAAATTGAATGCTAAAATAAAAAGTAAACATTTGAATATATTAGATTCAAGTATTATCCATATTACATGGATGTGTAAAGAGTTATGGGTTTCTCAATATGCTCAAGAGATAAAAACACAACATCCTGTTTCTGTTGTTAAGCTTGAGAAATTAATTTCTAATTTATAACTCCCCTATGAATATGGATTTTTCAGACTATAACTAGAAGCAATAACAGACTTTAAAAAACTTATCTATGAAAAAATTTATTACACTATGTCTTGTGTTAGCTACCTCAACTTATGCTCAAGCAGAAATTCACGCTCGGCCCAAGCCTGGTTATGAAAATACAAATCTTGACGGCATTAGTAAAGTTAATAATTCTGTGTATCTTTCAGGTCAAATGACTGGTTTTGGTTATACGGAATATGATGGTAATGATAATTGGTTTAATCAGCAAACAGGGTTTTTATGGGGTGCTAGAACGGGTGTTACCTATACGATTGATAATATTTACCTAAATGCAGAAATTTATAGTGTTGGTGGAGACACACAATATAAAGGTGGAATAACTGATGGATTTAGGACCGAACCTTTTAGCTCTCATGGTGAAAATTCATTTACGGTTGGATCAGTAAAGGCTGGATATACTTTTTATCTACAAGATGAAATTGCTTTAACACCATATTTTGAATTTGGTGCTAGGTATTGGGATAGAAAAATTGATGGCGGTAGTTCAGCTACTTTTAACGCTGGAAGTGTCCAAGAAACATATCAAACAATGTTTGCTGATATTGGTTTATTATTTCAATATGAGATTATAAAAGGTTTAGTTATAAATCTTTTAGGGAGTGTGGGAAGCACGATTAACCCAACAATGAAGATTGAATCTGGTTTTGGTGCTGGTGTTGATGGTACTGAATTCGATCAAGGAACATCGGCTATTTATGAAATAGATTTAAGCGCTAACTATTTTATAACGGAAAGTTTTTCTATTCTTGGTGGGTTAGAGTTTACTTATTTTGAGTTTGGTAAATCTAATACTGTAAATGGTTTTCTTGAACCTAAAAGTACAACTAAACAGGGTAACTTGTATGTAGGGTTAGCTTATTCTTTTTAAATTAAATAACATCAAAATAATTAGGGAGAGTCGTTATTAATAATAAACTATCTTTTAAGTTTATGAATGGAGATGGGTCTCTAAATTTTGTGTTAATTCATAATGCTGGTGGGGATAGAAATTTTTTCACCTACCAAGTTAAGACTTTGAAAAAGCATGGAAATATTCTATCGCTTGATCTCCCCGGTCATGGGAATAGCCCTCCAATGGATAAAAATAGCATAACTGATTCATCTAATATTATTTATGAGATATGCAAAGAGCTTAATCTATCGAACATATGTTTAATAGGATTAAATAATGGAGCTAATATTGCTCTAAATATTTTTAGCCAAAATGATTTACCGATTAATTCAATGATTCTTATAGACCCGCCTTTATTCATGAATGAAAAATT
>JBLIDR010000307.1:0-3807 GCA_047632655.1 Francisellaceae bacterium
GGGTAGATAAGCTCATAATCATCAAGCCAAATATCGAATAAAATAACTTTCGGCCCAATATTTTCGATTGATTATTTAGGGCTTGTTTAAGTAAATAAATATTTATGATTAAAAATGCGGTTATGCGTATGTAACCATATTCATAAATATACGAGACAAAAGTATTGTGAGCATGCTTCGGCATTACTTCTGACCATGACTCTGGCCCAAATCCAAATATTTTGTGTAATAAATCAGATTGTAAGAAAGCAGTTAAATATTGACTCCACAAGTACACTCTTGCAGAAAATATATCTTGTTCGGCATCCGTAAAATAGTTTGGAGTTTTTATTAGACTATCAAAACTATTGAGAACAAGAAAGATATCACTGAACCGTTCAGCTAAAGTCGATGAAATAAATAAACCGACTATAATGATGGGAAAGGCAGCTAAACCTAAAATAATAGGCCTGTATTTAGACTCGAAGCGCTCAGTTAACATGGTTATAACAAAAATAAATACTACTGGTAATACAGCCAGTATTGATGTTCTGTAATTGACTAAAATAAGCAGAAATACCATACCAAAAAAAATAAACGAATGGAGTTTAATCGTCTTTCTCTCTAGCCAGCTGAGCACCAAAATGCAAGCAACAATTATCATCGAAAAAGCAGCTTCATGATGGTAACCACCTATATAACTAGCTGAACCATCGCTTTCAGCTGCCCTCGCTTCTCCTAGTACTATGGACAATATTTGTAAGCTAACGGGTAAAAAAAACGGAACTAATAGACCTTTAAAAACCTGTTTTGTTGGTAACGTTCTCAATGCTGCGAATAGCGCAGCACTTAGAACAAAAAAGTAACCCCATTTAACTAATACATTTACTAAACCTTTGTATTCAGCATTAATTAAACCGCTCACCACTATGATGGCAAAAAAGCAATAAAATACAAAATAGTGGCGCAGTAAGAAGCTAATTTTAGGGATAATTAAAAGACCTAAAGCAACTACAAAAATCGAGCTTAAGGCGTTTATTGAAAACCCTGCGATTATTGGTTCATAGGTATCTTCATGAAAAGCTGACAAGGTGTAACGCAACCATAGCGCACCAATAACAAATAATAAGTATTTGTTAGAAATATTTTTCCAGGCTTGAATCAGTATAAAAATACTAATGATTACCAACACGACTTTGACTGACTCAAACATAATTAGCGATACTCTTCTGATTCGAAGTAGCAGTCATTAGCCGACTGAAAGTATTTTTTTAGTGCTTTATCAGAGAAGGCAGTCGCTCTTTTTAAGCTTTTTTTCTTGTAATCACGGTTAAATATTTCAGCAGACCTAGGCTGGCAGTTTCTTACTTTAGCCGGTTTACTCAAGGTCATGGATTTGGCAATGCCAATGGAGGATGCACTGACTTTAGCCAAATTGGTCAACGCTGGTAATTTTGGGTCTTGGCCTAGCATCAATAAGTCTCATTGCGTGTATCAAACATCACTTTTTTAAAAAAGTCAGTGCATTTTGGTTGTTTGGATAATTTATCTAGTCACATCAAATAAAGTTTGCATTCATTTTCGATAAAAGTGCTATGCATAGTGCGCAACAGATTACACATAGCATGATGGCCACCGCCTCAAGAGAGTTTAATGTAAACGCAATAGCTTTACTTCTAAGCTCTGACATAGCTATAGCTTTCTATTTTACTTTTGCCTTAAGTGGCCATGATGATTTTATAATCAATGAATAGTATAAGTTTATAGCTAATTGACAAAATTCTCTATGTGCCAAGGTGACTTTACGTTATGGGAGCAATAATAATGCCAAGTTAACTGTTATTAAAAATTGAATAGGAGCATATATGGGTAACCCTATATTCAATACAAAATTACCCATAAATGAAAAAAGTTTGCTTTTCTATACCTAGCCTTAGATAGGGTATTTAAGCCTCTGGCCCTGCTGAAATTCGCGCATATATATAACTTCAGTTTATCGGTTTTGTATCTATCCTAAACCTTATCGGACTCATTAATATTTAAGGCTTACCTTTGTTGCCATTATTTATCTTATCTACGCAGCTGCTTAAAAGTCGTTTTTGACTGAGTGGCGTATGTGTGACATACAAATTTTTATTTATTTCTGCCACTGCCGAAAAGTTTTTGAGTGCCTCTTCGCTTAGGGCTCTGGCCCTTATACTCGTAATATAAGTTAAAAAAGTACGCTTACTATAATGACGAGAGAGCATAAAACGATTAATGGAATTGAGAAAAGCAGACTTGTACATAATAAAATCCTTTTTATTATAAACGATTCACGTGAATGGCTCGTCGATTGCAATATTGTCACTAAACCGTGAATCTTTCCAGCTTTACAAAAGATGGAATAAGTAAGATTATCAATTTATCGAATAGATTCATTAACTTATATTAGATTTCTCAAAAAAGTCTACCAAAACTATGAGGAATTCCTTGAATAATGATATTTGGGAAACCTTCCTCAATATCATACTGTTAAATGGTTCTAGGAGTTGAAAGTTTGAGTAGCGAAGATATTAAGTTTATTTCAGGCACTCAAATTTGTCGTTCTGTTTCTAACCTTTGTTTTTTTGGTTCGTTGATTTTTTTAATATCACATGAATTTGGAATCACCGATTCGTTTCTAAATTAAATTCCATCTTTAGCAGCCCCGATTGTGCTTGCGTTATTAGGTATAGGGTTACGAGTTATAGCTATTGATAGGTTTTTACGTATAGCTCGCCAGAAAGATTATGAAGCAAAGCGGCCGAGTTATGACGAATAATCATTTAACAAGTAAAGGCATTGGACGCGAAAAGCCGCGCCCATGCTTTAAGCGTTTGGCAGAAAAAGATAGGGGTAGTTTATCAGTCTAGGTGTTGCGGTTATAGAAGATGGACACTCTTTTTTAATGGCAGATACATTATTGTCTTTTCCCAAAAAGAGTGGAAAGAAACCCCTCAATGGTTTAAAGGTCTTTTTTCTGGATGAAAGTACGTCTATTGCATATTCGGGCGCTGCTGGAGAAGTAACTCATGGGAGACTGCATGCAATATATATGCAAGGATATAAAAATGATATTAAAGTACTAGCCGAACAAATATGCAATAGTTTTGATCATGAAGTTGATTTTCTTTTAGCAAAATCTGGGGAAATTCCGCCAATAGCAAAATATCAGATGGTAGAGTTTCTATCAGAAGTGACAATGGCAGTATTTATTGGATAGGCGATGTCGATTCAGCTCGTAATTTAGCAACTACGAGTTCAAGTACAATTTTTCAATTGCAAAATAAATTTGAAGAAATAGTTGGGAGCGAAAAGTTTCCAACTGTGGGAGGGCATTGTGTGGTGGCAAGAGGAGATTTAAATGGCTTCAAATTCATGCCGTACATGAATCTAGTTTCACCAAGATATTTTCCTAAAAGTAATGAGTGGGAAACTGTGGATTTTGGTTTATCTGAAACCGGAGGCTTTGGGTTTACAGCAGTAGTCCCGAAAAAAGAGGGGGTTAATGGATGGGGGTTATTTTACTTTCAAGGCATGTTTGGAAAGTTCTGGCATATTAATATTGAAAAAAAATATGTGAAGTACTGATGGCTCATGCTAATAATGTGCATGAGTTTATGGAAATAATTCAAAAAGAAATCTCCAGTGAGTTAACTTATTGCGAAAGTTACTGTTGAAAATCTATATCTAGATGACTTGGCATCGGCTGAAGGCTTTGAAAAAAAATACACAGACCACCACCGCTCAAAAATTCTGAAAAAATTAAGGTGACTTTATAAACAATTTTCGTCAAATTTATGAAAG
>JBLIDR010000308.1:0-3804 GCA_047632655.1 Francisellaceae bacterium
CTTTCGGTCAACGTGTATAGAGAGTACCGTTAAAGTTTGGGCTTAAGAATCTTGTCTTGCACGTAAAGCCATTTATCGGATTTGAACAATGTTCTTAAATAACCCGCTTTCGTCTCCACATTAAAAGCTTCAGTAAAATAACTGTTTTAATTATATTTTGTTATTTTAGACGATTCTACATGCAGCAAAATAATTCATATATTACAATAAAACTACCGTAGTTTAGGAAAAGATAAGTTAATGAATGCACGATACTACGCTTCCCATGCGGGTGATGTTTTTGTGTTACCGGAGGCGGTGATAAAAATTAAGCAGTTAATTGATGATGAAACAACATCAATGCACGATGTTGCAGAAGTGATTAACTATGATCCAACAATCATGTCGCAAGTTTTGAAGATTTCTAATAGTGCCTTGTACAATTTCCCTCACACTATCACGACAGTTACAAAAGCTATTCAAGTTATTGGTACGCGATCAGTTTATGATCTCGTTTTGGCGTATGGTGTTACAAGTGCTTTTAAGAATATGAAGCCTGATTTAGTCGATTTAGAAAAGTTTTGGGAGCAAAGTGCAAGTTGCGCCTTGTTATGTAAATACTTAGCCGAAGAGCTAGGCTTAAAAGAGCCTGAGAAGTTATTTGTGTGTGGCTTTTTACACAATCTCGGTGAATTGGTTATGGTACAGCTAAACCCTGATATAGCGGCTAAATGCGCATCCATATCAAATATAAATACTCCCTTAATTTTGCAAAAAAAATACTTGGGTTTTCCTTACACAGATATTACATGTGAACTTTTAAAATTCTGGGGCATACCCGCAGATATTTCAAAAATAGTGTCAAAGACTCATGTTAGTGAACATGATACCAACAACAAAGAAGAAAAAGTTATTCAACTCGCTTATTTATTATCAGTATGTAATGTTAATAGTGAAGTGTATTCGAGGCATGCCAATGTTACTGAGGATATGTACGCAGATCTTGGAATTGATTTGGAGTGTGTGAACAATGCATTGGACTTCAGTAACTTGCAGTTGATGAGTGCATTGGCTTTGTTTGGTTGATCTTCATTCGAGATCTCCTGAGGGGATTTTAACTTAGCCTATTATTACTTTAGCCATCTCGATTGGGTAAAGATTGTTCTTAAAAGACTGTTAACTATCAGTAACGCCCTATGTGTATCCTAAATAATTATCATTATTAGCTGCTAGCCCAGTCCTTACATGATAAACGGATCAATCTCTATTTGAATTTTCTGATGTGCACGGATAAATCTTAAATTTCAATTCATACCAAAGTCAATTGAGTCACAGCGCATTTTTTGTCATAACAATGTGAGTTCATCGAATTGTTGACTACTTTGCTTTTTATCGGTGATTTGTAATATGAGCCCTCTTTTGCCAAGGCGCAAACCCAAGCACCTGCAAAAGTCAGAGCGACGTCGCCTAATAATCTGAAGAGAGGTTGTTATTGGTATCAAATATTATTACTTTCTTTTTGACCGCTGAGCACATTACCCGTTGGTTGGGTGCTAAAATCCAAAAAGTCTAATATTTGTGTTCGAGTAATTATAGTTTTTACCCAGTTGTTTATACATTCTCCCAATGCTGAAATTTAAGTCCTATCAACTTAAACCACATTAGCGGGGCTAAGATAAGGCAGATGGCACCTACACAGTCGATGAGCGTCATAGGGTGATTCATCGCGAACCTATGATGGTAAAATGATTATGTCCTTGTACGCGATGGTGAGAGTAGCGATATAGATTAAATATAGGCTAGGAACTGTTTTTTTATTACTGTTCCAGAAATGCCTTGGGGCAACTGGGGACGATTTATTCTTCATAAGCCATAATGTTTTATGTAGTTGAGAATTTCTACCATGGCTGTATCGCTCAAAGCTAGAAGAATAAATTAAGCAACATGCATCCAACTAATGAATGTTAACTCGTCACTTCGAATAACCTCATCAATACCCACGGATAAATACATTATTGAACGAATTCATGGACTGATGACGTCTGACTAATCGTCTTTTATCTGTATTCCAAATACTCAAATACTCAAATACTCAAATACTCAAATAACTATGATAACTAGAAATAAAAATATGTCTTTTTACATCTCTGCTCTAGCTGCCGTGTTAGATCGTCTTTAGGGACAAAGCATCTGTGATGTTTTTAAACATGTTCAATTGAAAAGTGACTGTCAAAACTAAAAGCTTATAACTAACGCCGACAACTTGAGTGAAACTCAGCAAAAAGTAAAGTTTTGTATGCGATGCCTTTGATCCCTGCTCGTTATATTGTCCAAATGTGTGATCATATTGATAAATGTGGATTATACAGCCAAGCCTAGTTAGCTAAATGCCACTTAAAAAGGATCCGTTACATTAAACTGGAATACTGATTGAATACCATCAGTCCGAAAAACTAATATTTGCTGTCGTTGAAGGATTTGAGCAGGCTGACATTGTTATGAGTAACAGCAAAAATCACCCATTAACAGTTATGGCACCTAGGATTTTACTTTATTCAATCGTATGTTGACAAGACAAGCCATCGAGCTATGTCAACATCATGTTAGGATAACTACTTTTGAAACCCACATTTTAAAAAAAATTAAAATAGTTTTGTCATCGAAATTAAAGAGTTATTTACTATTCAAACATCAGACGTTTTTCATCGGATCAATATTAGTCACTTTGCAGTAAAGTCTGAGTTTTGTTGTGAGTTAAAATAAGTTGTTTAAACGTATCCAATTAAATCTCTTTGAACCTTCATATTATCCAATGTTCCAGGATATATTTGATTGTGAGGTACTTTTTTCAGCTGTTAAAAGCTTTGTTATTTAAGAACCTAATTTAGTCGATATGTATCTGAAAGATCATGACTCTGTGAAGTGGCATTGTCTTCGTTATGCCGAGTTGTTGTATAAATCGAAGCTAGAAAACTTGAATTTAATTAATAGGTCAACAGGCCAAGTATATTTATTATTAGAGATGAGTGCACCACAAAACAGAAAATGACAGGTGATTGTCAATAAGTTATATCCTACCTCCAGAACATTACATAGATATTTAAAGCAGAAAAGAGCAGTTTCAAAATGTTGTTAATACAAGTTATTCACCAGCAGGTAAAGGTCTTATTCCAGCAAGATAAATCTGTTCAATCTCTGGTCTATGCTCTTGATCAAATCCAAATTGCAAACTGTAGAGGAGCCTTTAAAAGTTGGGCAGGAAAGCCCCCTCAGAAGTATATAAACCAAGTGCGAGAGCTGAATCCAGTATGATATTATCTGAAAAAATAAACCTACATTTTGCCCATGCCAATGGTTTTCCTGCAGGCAGCTATCAACAAATTTTTAATGCGTTAAATACTGATGTTGAATTGTTTGCCTTAACTAAATTTGCACACACCAAGCATTTCCCTGTAAATACAAATCTAGCAAATCAAGTTGATGAATTAATTAATTATTTACAAACAAACTTAGAAAAACCGGTATATGCCGTAGGCCACTCTATGGGGGCGGTGATATCATTTATGGCTGCCTGTGAAAGGCCAGACTTGATAAAAGGATTGATTATGTTTGATCCACCTATTGCATCAGGCCTGTCTAGAGTAGTTTTTAAGTTATTAAAATATTCGCCATTAATAGATAAATTTTCTCCAGCTGGAAAAGCTAAAGTACGCTGTCAATATTGGCCAAAAGGCACTGATTTAGTTGAATATTTTCAAGCTCGAGCGTTATTTAAAGATTTTTTACCTGCTTGTGTTGCCGACTACGTTGCCGCAGCTATTGACG
>JBLIDR010000309.1:0-3802 GCA_047632655.1 Francisellaceae bacterium
GTATATCCTCGATCAAGTGTCATTGCAGAAACAATCTTTTGATCTATCATAGGAGCTATAACTGATTTTATTAAATTAGCCGCTTCAAATGGTAGTGTGCCTGATTTATTATCAATACCATTAATTGATAAAAGGATAAGGTTTTGTTTGTCGGTAATGATCAATGAACTGTTAGAAGTGAATTCAAAAAATGGATTTAAACCTTGCCAATCTACATCATACTCGCCATCTAAGATTAAAGAGGGTCCGCCACCTATACCCTGCTCATATGAAGGTAATTTTTGTGGGCCGCTAGGTAAGTTTTGTATGGATAGAGCTCCTTCTTTTGTGATTAAGAAACTTGCTCTTTTAGGATTGTCTTTCTTATTGTAGCCGAATAAGGCACAGTTATTTGAGTAGGTCACACCATCAATAATGGTTAGAACATTTCCCATATACATAGTGCTCACAGATTTAGAAAAGAGCTTACTGAGATATTTTTGTTTCCAAAAACAGTTTCTTTGTTCTTCACTAGTGTTGACAATAACCATGAAGTAGCCACCATTGATTGCCGAAATAAGCTTATTTTTAGTATTTTCTTTATTATATATTTCGGTGTATTTGTAAATTGACTTCAAGCAGGTTGGGTCATTCCTGTCAACACAAATTTTATCATTATTTACCTTGGCAGTAATAAAAGGCTTAATGGTTAGGCCTTTTTCTTTTGGGTCAATAATTATAAAATTAATAATAATATCTTTTATAGAGTACTCATTTATAAACCCATTAGGAATATTAGATGGCCATTTACCAGAGCAAGATAAATCGTAGTGTTTTATATTTTTAGATATTGAACTAATTTTGGGTTTTCCGCATTTCCATTGATAATCCATGGATGCTATCTTATTAAGTGCTAAATTAATGTTCTTATATATTTCTGCATATGACATTTCAGAGATGGGTTTATCAAGATTTAAAAGCTTGGGTAGATATGGAATGAACTTTGCTGAATATCATGGAGGCTTTAGTGAATCATCAGGGGATATGTAGTGATAAATGAATTTATGTTTCTGTCCATAGTTTTCTGATAAAAATGCCAGTTGTGGTAGGTATATTCCAAGAGTAACTATAATTAATTTAAATATCATATTAATATTATTTCCATTTGTATGGTGAAATTAAGTATCGTTAAAGCACCAAAGTTTTTGGTTGTTCTTTATGCTCTGGTTAATTCTTCTATATCGCTATTATTACTATTGTTGATTAATTCTGCAAGTATATTAGAAGTTTGGTGAATGTTTTCAGAAGCTTCCACAAATAGCTTATAAAATATAAACTTATTATTTGGAATCACTGATTTAATAATTTTACACAACATGAAATCTCTCTAGCTGTTCATTAAAAACAAGGCTTTATTTTTAATGAATTTAGACTCATTTGGAAAAATGATTATTTCATCATTTTAGTAATGACTTTAATCACTTTAATTGCTTTGAATATTTTTGGAATTTTTTTTGCAAAAATAGAGTAAGTAATAAGTAGTCAAATTATTCTGATTTACAAAGTGTATCATTTATTAAGGCGCAGTAATTTCCTCTACATCAGCAGTTGCACTTGTTAATGTTTGACCTTTTTTATCAACCACCTCAGCTGTCCAGATACCATTACAAGGTTTATCAGTATATAGACTTGTTGTAGGTCTTTTGGCAATTGATATGTCATTGCTGTCTTTATACTTTGTGATAGGAAGTTGTGTGCTGTGACAGGTCGTTCCTTTAGGCGCGATCCATTTAATATACAAGTCTCCTTGCTTGGATTTATTCCATTGTGTTGTTGCTTTGGCAACTAACTGATGGTTCTTGTTTTGAATGAGTATCAATTCTGATGTAGCTTGTGTACTACTTTGATTTAGCGTTGCAACGTCAGTAGACAAATCATTGGTTGTTATGTTTGATTCATTGTTTGAAACTGGTGTTTGCTCGTTTGTTGCTTCCTGTGTGCTTTCCATTGGTTGAGATGGTTTTGCAAGCATTGAATTTTCAGCTGGAATAGGTGGTTTTCCTGATTCTGGAACTGCTGGGCTTGAAGAACAGGCGGCTAAAAGTGAGATTACAGCAGATGAGGTCACTAGTCGTAAATATTTCATAAATATAATCCTTTGAATTTTTGTTGGTTCATATCTATATATATATTATTTATGGAGTATTTTGTAGGTTTGTTATAATTATATTTCTTCTAAGGAATATGACTATATAAAAAATTTGAGGGAACAAATCAAATATTAAATGTTTTATGATAAACCCAAAGAGCTTGATGAAATTGTCGAGGACACCTATCTTAAATTCTATTAAATAAAAATATTATAGTTAATGTTTGATCATGCATAGCGCCTGATATGATCAGCTTCTTGCGATAACAAACCAAATTAATTATAGCTTTTTAGAAAAAGATGATTTGTTTTGTTTATTTTTAGCTTTTTACTTCTTGATTTTATATCCTTTTGTTAAGAGAATAATGGAACAATAAAATTCATATAATATACTGTGGGTAACGTTATGAAATCAGTAGTATTAATTACAGGTTCAAGCTCCGGATTCGGTGAGGCTTGTGCAAAAATATATAATAAAAATGGGCATCCATTAATTCTTGTAGCACGAAGATTAGAAAAACTAGAAGAATTGAAGAAAACACTTAGTCAAGAATTTCCCGTTCATATAATGAAAGTTGATGTAACGAATGTTAATGATATATCAGGCATTATAAATTTAATTCCAAAAGAGCTTAGGGATATAGGTGTATTAATAAATAATGCAGGTGTGGCGTTAGGTATCAATGCATTTGATGTCTCAGAGCCAGCTGATAATAAATCAATGATTGATACGAATATTAACGGGCTGATAAATTTTACGCGTGAAATTTTACCGGTAATGGTTAAGAATAATAATGGTCATGTTATAAATATAGGCTCTATAGCTGGAAGTTGGCCTTATCCAGGAGGAAATATTTACTGTGCTACCAAAGCATTTGTGCAGCAATTCTCACGTTGTTTAAGAGCAGATTTAGCGGGTAAAAATGTCAGGGTTAGTAACATTGAGCCTGGTTTGGCTCAGACTGGTTATGCTGAAGTTAGATTTAAAGGTGATAAAGGTAAAGCTGATAGTCTTTATGAAAATACTAAACCCTTAGTAGCTGCTGATATCGCTGAAATAATATATTTCACTACTACTTTGCCGACACATGTTAACATCAACTCAATTGAAGTCATGCCGACTTGTCAAACTTGGTCGTCACTAACCATTTCTAGAGATGTAGAGTAAAAGTTAGATGCAATATAATGCGAGTGTATTCATTGGTCGATTTCAACCTTTCCATAAAGGTCACTTGCATAATATAAAAAGTGCTCTAGAAATTTCTGAAAAATTAATTTTGATTATTGGTTCCGCCTCTCGAGCAAGAAGCATAAAGAATCCTTTTACTTTTGATGAAAGAAAATCGATGATTCTCTCCGACCTCGATAATAGTGGAATTGATCTACATAAAATTTTCATTGAACCTGTCGTTGATTATTTTTATGATGAACAATCTTGGGTTGATGATATTACACAGGCAGTTAGTTTGCATATGTTGGCTGGTGATTCAGTTACTATTATTGGACATGATAAAGACTCATCATCATATTATCTTAAAATATTTCCATCGTGGGAATTTTCACCAATTTCTAATTATGCAGGGTTGAATGCTACGTCTCTTAGAAATGATTTATGGCAGCTAAAATTTCATGAGATAAATGCATACCTGATACAAAACAAAGACAAGACTGGTA
>JBLIDR010000310.1:0-3786 GCA_047632655.1 Francisellaceae bacterium
TAAAGACCCATCCAAGAGATCAGAACATAAAGCTTGGGCGCATATAGATATATTAAAATACTGATACATATAACCCTGTTTATGCACATCATTAAATGTAATAAGAATCAATTCTATTTTTGAATAAAAAGACATCAATCATGTCATTCTTATTTACTCAATTTAATTACGGATTCTTATATTTCAAGCCGAGAACGCAATATAGGAACACAAGCAGGGGCTTGATAGCAGTTTTGAAAATGGGAATCGCTTGTCATCAAAAATCGATCATTAAAAAGGAATAATAATTTGAATATTTGTAATGTTATAGCAGGGTGGGGCGGTGTGCCAGATTGTATGTGATTTTTTACATTTTGATACACATGAATTTGACACAACAAAATAGCACTAAAATCTTACGATAATTTAAGGTTTAGCGGTTGGTGTTAAATTGAGCCAGAAAACCTATAGTTTTTGACACCATTGCCTGAATTCAACTCACAAGTACAATTCTGAATTTGTACGCACATGATAATTTGACTGTTTTAGTCGCATAACACGTACCTTTTTTAAAAGTAAAAATATAATTTTTCGACACAACGATAGTAATATCTATCATATGTAATTTTGTATAAAATATTTATAAATAATTACATATGCATAATTATGGCTGTATATAATCTTTACTCAAAGAGACAAAAACAAATACTTGGAGATGTATCAGACATATACTCCTATAACTATATCCCCAAAGAATTGAAAATACAGATTAAGTTTATTATTCAGGATACATTTGGCTCAGGAGATATTCAGTCCACCCAGAGCAGCGGTTTCGGATATGATATTATTACAAATATTCATAATGATATACTTGAAATTCTTCGAAGAGAATACGCTTTAGAAAAATTATCTGGTGGTCGTGCCAAAAAAGATCCATTCAATGAAATTATGGATTACTTTATGGATATTGAGGAGTGCACAAGATGCGTAGACATAATAGAAATATTTTTTAGCCATCTAGAAAAATATACTCGTAAAATTAATAACTATGACTATAAGCGGCATAATGGAACAAAATTAGAGCCTAAGCAAGCAATAATAGATCTTAACACTAGATTCAAAGAACATGCAATTGGCTATGAATACGTTAGTGGTGAGATAATCAGAATTGACTCACAAATCATTCACTCTGAAGCAGTTAAACCAGTCATTAATTTGCTCAAAAATGACGCTCACTATAAAGGCTCAAATGCAGAATTTTTAAAAGCCCACAAGCATTACAGGCATGGTAATTATAAAGGATGTATAAATGAATGCTTAAATGCATTTGAAAGCATATTAAAAGCTATCTTCACAAAATTATCTTGGGAATTTAGTGAGAAAGACACTGTTAACAAATTATTTAAAATTTGTTTTGAAAGAGAACTAGTTCCAGCATATCTTCAAAGCAAATTTACTGGAATAAGAACTGTTTTAGAAGGAGGAGTGGGCGCAATTCGTAATAGAGAATCAGGCCACGGTGACGGTGTTGAAATAAATGAAATTCCTCAGCACTTAGCTAGGTACACGTTACATTTAACAGCTAGTAATATTTTATTTTTATCAGAATGTTACGAAATTTTATTAAAGTAACCACTGACTATTTTGCTCATTAGTAGAGTCTAAATAAAATTATTTTGAATTAATTTTAAAGCAGTGGCCGTTTACAACCAAATATGCCGTATGACCCTAATCCAGATATTTATATTATCATAGCCTATTACGGCGTAACGATGAAATTCAGCTTGACCAAATTAATAATTGTATATATAATTGTATATACAATCTGTTGTTATGAAGCACTATGATTTTCGAATGGGATGAAAAAAAGCACCAGCAAAATATAAAAAAACATGGTATTAGTTTCCACATAGCTGAGTTGATGTTTAATGAAACGCTAATATCAACACTAGATAATAGAAAGAATTATGGCGAAAATAGGTATATAGCTTTCAGTATAGTTAACGGTAGGTGTATAAATATCGTTTACACTGAGAGAGGTGACAGCATTAGAATTATAAGCATAAGGAAAGCCAATGAACGAGAAACAAAAACTTATACAGCAAAGCTTAAAAAATATTGATTCAACAAAAGATTCAGATATAGATTATACTGATTCACAAGAAGTTAGTGACAGTATTATAAAAAACATGAAGCCTTTTCTTATAGAAAAAAAGGGGCAGATTTCCATAAGGCTTGATCAAGAAATAATTGATCATTTTAAATCAATGGGTAAGGGCTACCAATCTAAAATAAATTCTGTTTTACGCGAATATGTTAGCCATAGTAGACACTTAACCTAAGCACTTTCTGGTTAAGGTGCAACCTACTACCACATAGAAAAATGTTAAGCATGGGTACGCAAGAGTCATTATTGTTTTACTTGCGATTTATCTTTTTGATCTTTAATTTATGATTAATTCTATTTCTAAGCGGCTCACCCACTTTGAAATGTGTAGAATATTGATTGCCCATCAAAAGCGTTTCACCTGTTTTTGGATTCCTAGCATACTTGGCTGTTCTGGTGCGAATTTCAAAACTTCCAAACCTTCTGATTTCAATTCTATGCTTTGCGGCTAGGGTTTTGGCCATTGCAGTAAGTATAATTATTGTGGTTTCTTTTGATTTCTTCGGGTCTATATCAAGCTTATCACTAAGCTTGGTGATTAATCTTAGTCTGGTTAGACATTCATTAGCCATAATTATTATGCTAAGTTGCAGTAGAATAGTTTTAGTTAAAAACTGAGAATAAATCAAAAAACATAATCAGAAGAGGCCTAGATGTTAGGACTCAAGAAGTCAGTTACAGAAATATCAGCTTACACTGTTTTGAAAATTAACCACCAACTTTGACAGAACGGTATTTTAAATAAAAATATAGTGTGATTACTGATCTTGTTGAATAATATTGATTACACGACTCATGTAATCTTCGGTAAAACTGAAATCAGATTGAAATATACCGATAATCTCAGAGCTATCCATTTTGGCAGAATGCTTCAAAGGCATCACCCACAATAATACAAAATCTTCTGGTGACGCGATCATTTTCTGTAATTCAATTGACCCACTATCTTGCTGAGCAATAACTGTGACTGCTGATGAAATCATCCAACGGTTTGGTTGCTCATCACCACTGGCAAACTTTTCTATTAACTCAGGGGAGTAATTCTTGTTTTTATTAAATAGGCGAAGGGCGGCTGAATGCAGACTTTCAATGCGATTGTATAGACCATCGAGATAAACAAATATTAATTTAATCTGTTCAGAATTTTGCTTGAAAAATGATTTATTTCGGTTGCTTGGACTAATCCCAACACCTTCGAGCAATTCAAAGGCTTTTTGTTTTTCTCCTTCAGGCAAATTATGAGCCACTGTACGAGCCATATTAACAATAGCCGCAATCATTGTCTGGCTAAAATTAAAATCAAGCCCATTATTTTCTGCCAGCTCATTCATTTGGCACATGGCATCCATCACATTCGCTGGAAGCTTAAGCCTGATATCTTCAAGATTGTTATAATCTGGATTCTGTATGTGTTGATTAATGCCGTCAAAGATCTGCTGAAATTGCTTAACTTCAAAACGCTCTGCATTATCTTGGCAATACTCCCAGCCATCGAAAGAATAGGGTGCTGATACATCAATAGAACCATAAGGCTTACGAGTCTTGTCTACTGTATCTCTAGGGTAAAATTTAGGCGGACTATTCTTTAGTTTTTTCATTTGCATAAATAACTTTTTAGGCATGTGAGTTTCCTTGTTATT
>JBLIDR010000311.1:0-3756 GCA_047632655.1 Francisellaceae bacterium
CTAAGATGAATGAGAATAAAAAGTCTGATTCAATTGTTGGTATGATTACAGATATTGCTTTTACAAAAGATGATTCAGGGAATGGAGTTTTTACTGTTAAGCTGCCTGAAAGTGATGTTAATGTGGCGATATCATCTCAATCTGAAAAGAGAATAGTGATAAAATTTCATCAGTTGCATATAGCAAAAGATTGGGCGCATGTCATGAATGTTACCTCGTTTGATACTTTGGCTCATTATATCACAGGAAAAAATGGGTTTGCATACTCAGAATTTACTATTGAAACAGATAAGTCTGTAAATTTTACTGAAGTAAAAATGGGGAATGAATATAAATTAATAATCGCTCCACAGGTTGACGACGGAACTGCATTTAGTTCAAATCAAAAAATTTCGCTAAATTTACAGGACATAAAAGTAAGCTCTGCTCTTCAAATATTAGCAAACTTTGCCAACATAAATTTAGTTATTAGTGATCAGGTCGTGGGAATGACAACCTTGAGGCTAAATGATATACCATGGCAAGAGGCTTTGGAAATTATTTTGGTATCGGAGAGTTTGGGTAAGCGAGAAATTGGGAATATTATATATATTGCTCCAGCGGGTGAAATTGCATCTCATGAACAAGCAGAGCTCGCGGCTAAGAATGCCTCTCAAGCAGTAGAGGATTTAAAGATAGAATACTTGCGTTTGAATTATGCTGACGCAACTGAGATGGCTGCTGTTATTCAGGCTAGTGGCTCTGGATTTTTAGGTCCAAGAGGCACTTTATCGACTGACACCAGGACTAATACTATTATTGTCCAAGATACTCAGGATGGGATTAGTAAAATTACGGCAGTGATTAAACAGCTAGATGGGCCAACAAAAGAGGTGTCAATTAAAGCGAGAGTAGTAGAAATTTCTCGTACAACTTTAAAAGAAATGGGTTTTAGGTTTTTTGTTGGACAAGCAGGGATACCTATTTCAGCAGGGTCGAATGTTCAAGGTGCTGTTAATAGCTCCACCGAGACTTTGCGCCCATCTGTGGTAGATGAAGCCGGTAGAGCTATATTATCACCTGGTGAAACTGTTCTAGGCTTAAGCTTTACACGTTTATTTGGAAATGTTGATCTGACTATGGAGTTATCAGCATTGGAGTCATTAAATAAAGCAAAGAGTTTATCGAATCCTCGTTTAGTTGTTGCTGACAATCGAGAGGCCTACATTAAACAAGGAACAGAAATCCCTTATTTACAATCAACAGCCAGTGGTGCAGCATCAATTGCATTTAAGCAAGCAGTATTGGAGTTATTAGTTAAGCCTCAAATATCACCGAATAATACGATCACTTTGGATGTAACAGTTAAAAAAGATACCCCAGAGGCAAATATTCTCGTTGATGCTGGAGGGGTTCCATCAATAAGAACACGCGAAGTTAAAACTAAGCTAGTGGTGCAGAATGGTGAGACTGTTGTGTTGGGAGGGGTTTATGAGAAAACACTTGAGTCTAGTGTCAGAAAGGTTCCATTACTTGGGGATATACCACTGTTAGGTTGGTTGTTTAAATTTAAATCTGATAGGATAGAAAATCGAGAATTATTGATATTCTTGACAACTACAATAATGGAAAATAAAGCGCAATAAAATATATATGATAAGAATATGATAAGAATATGTTAATATATATTTATTCTAGATAAGTAACTGCTTGAAAATATTGTCAAATAAGTGTAGTTTATGTGGCATGCGCATATTGATGGCATAGTAAAGGGCAAATTGTTCAATTTAGTAAACTAGCGAAGATTTATAAATATGAAAAGATCTAATAATGTCTTTCTTGTAGGACCAGTTGGTGCTGGTAAAAGTACAATTGGTAAGCAACTTTCTTCTGAATTAAAATTACAATTTTATGACTCTGACCGTGAAATAGAATCACGTTGTGGCGTTCAAATTGATTGGATTTTTGATATTGAGGGGGAGGAAGGTTTTCGCGAGCGCGAAAAAAATGTATTAGAAGATTTAGCTAACTTACAAGGAATTGTTTTGGCTACTGGCGGTGGTGCTATTATTTATCCTGAAAATAGAACGTTACTTTCTTCTAGAGGAACTGTTGTGTACTTGCAAGCAACAATTGAGCAGCAGTTGCAAAGAACTTCAAAAGATAAAAAAAGGCCGTTATTACAAGTTGATGATAAAGAGGGTCAGCTTAGGAAATTAATGGGAGAGAGAGAGGCTATGTATCTAGAGATAGCTGATTATATTATAGAAACAACTGATACTACAGTGCGTAATGTTGTTCAAAAAATTACAACCTTGTTAACTGATGACAGTGCAATTGCCTGATCATATAAATGTTGAGTTAAAGGATAGGTCTTATCCAATATATTTTCTTGATAATGATGACGTAGCTTATAATATTTTTAATCAAATTAAAACTAAACATATTTTAATCGTAACCAATGAAACTATAGCGCCTTTATATTTATCTTTTTGGAAGGGCTTGCTAGAAGATAATGGATTTAATGTTGAGTCTTGCATATTACCTGATGGTGAGTCTTTCAAGAACTGGCAAACATTAAATAAAATTTTTGATGTTCTACTTGAGAAGTCTTATTCAAGAAATAGCACGCTTGTAGCGCTAGGTGGTGGAGTTATAGGTGATATGACTGGATATGCTGCTGCCTCATATCAGAGAGGTATTCACTTTGTTCAAGTACCAACAACATTGCTAGCTCAGGTTGATTCTTCTGTTGGTGGTAAGACCGCAATTAATCACCCATTAGGTAAAAATATGATTGGTGCTTTTTACCAACCAGATGCTGTTTATATTCAGATATCAGTTTTGAAAACACTATCCCGGCGTGAATTTAGTTCTGGTTTGGCTGAAGTTATTAAATATGGGTGTTTGAGTGATTATGATTTTTTCTGTTACTTAGAGAAGAATATTGAAGATATTATGCTCTTTAATAAAGATGCTCTGAAATATACGATTCAAAAATGTTGTCAAATCAAAGCTTCTATTGTGGCTGAAGATGAAACTGAAAAAACGGGACGTAGAGCCTTGCTTAATTTTGGGCATACCTTCGGACATGCGATTGAGGCTAAACAAAAGTATACAGGCTTGTTGCATGGCGAAGCTATTGCAGTCGGTATGTTGATGGCAACCAAACTATCAATTAGCCTTGGTCTTATAGAGTCAGATTTTTATGTAAGATTAAAGCAACTGTTAATTAAGGCAAATTTACCAGTTAGTGTCCCAGATGGAATTTCAGTGGATGATTTTATTTATTTTATGCGTAAAGATAAAAAAAGTTCGCATGGAAAAATAAAACTTATAATATTAGAAAAGCCTGGATTGGCTAATTTGAATTCCAATATAGATGAAAAGTTGCTTATAGATTGTATGTCTCAGTTTTTGTAGTTGATTTATTCTATTTCCTATAATATTTAAAATAAAGAATAAAACTATAATTCAGAGCGTTTTCAATAATGAAAAGGCTACCTTGACGGACTTTAATAAATAAGATTGTTGATTAATCTGGTTGCAGGTAATGTCATATACTTACCTAGCAATATTGATATTACCGACTCTTATTTATAGGAATATACTTCTACTGATCCACCCAAATGACCAAGTAAGTTGTATTTTGCATTTGATTTTATTAAGGGGCTAGCGTTGGTTGGTATTTCTATTAATGTGTCGCCGCCCATGATTTTTACATCATTAGATGGTTTGAATGTATACTTATATGTATGAAGGTATGTTTGGCCACCT
>JBLIDR010000312.1:0-3751 GCA_047632655.1 Francisellaceae bacterium
TCTAAATCGTTGAATTTATTATGATTGAATTTTAGTAATTTTGCTACACATGACATATTTTCTAAAATATATGCCATCGCACAGTAACCTAAGCAGAACTAATATTTGTACCCAATATCGTTAGTTCACATTTATGTATACAAGTGTGTGATTAACCGATTTAATCTGCGTCATATTGTATACGCTTCAACGTGGTAACAATGTTATAAGTTAGTTTACAGTATCTTTATATTATTTGACGTAGTTACGTTGTTCACTAACGCCCTACTCAATTTAAATATTTTAATTAACTTATAGATTACCGCATAAAAAAACTTTTTAGCTAAATAAATAGAACCATAGTTTTACTCAATTAGGCCTGTATTTAAGAAAGATTAATTTATTGTGCAAATCACAATATTGGCAACAGAAATACTTAAACATCGATATATTATGCTATATTATTAACTTTTATAATGATTTAGCGTGTTTATTTGATTTACAATTTGACAAATAGTTTGTTTTTAACATACTTGTACATATACAGTGTTATTATGTTAAAAGGGTTCGAATGAACAATCTTAGATTACCACAGGTTTCTGATTTAACCAAAATTAAAAGGCATACTCTTAACGCAAGATTGAAAGTCATGTTTAATCAGGATGAACTACAAAGAACATCTGCAAATCAAATTTTACTCTCACCAGAGCAATCTGCGAAAATAATTTCTACCGAGCTTTGCTATAAAAAAGGAAAGGTTATATACGTAGGGAACTTAAAAGGAGGGGTTGGTAAGACAACAATATCATATTTGCTATCCAGTACGCTTTCCTCTTTGGGTTTAAAAGTATGCGTAATTGATTTAGATGTTCAAGCTAATCTCACAAATCAATTTAATGCCTCATCCTCTGATAATAGCGTATTTTATGATCTTATTGATTCAAAAAAGAAAATCGATGAAGTTATAATTAATGTTAATGATACGCTAGACATAATTCCATCTTCATTAAGAAACAGCCTTATAGAAAAAGCTCTTTCCATGCAAGCACCTAAACATCATATTACTTGGTTTAATAAGCTATGTTTAAAATATCTTAGGGCTAATTACGATATAATAATTGTTGATACACCGCCTCATCTAACAACTTTAAATTCTGTTTTTACACTTTGCTTGAATAATGAAGATAGTGTGGTTGTACCTGTTTGCCCTGAAGAGTTTTCGATACTTGGTGTGCAAATGTTTATTGATGATATGAAAGACATTCGTTCCTCATATGAAATAAATGATTCACCCCAAACCCTTATACTGATGAATAAGTTTTTTCAAAACCAAAAAACAAACCTTGAAGTCCTTATCAAAATGGGTAATTTATATGAAGGTATGTTTTCTGAATCAATCATAAAGGACAGTGCAAAAATGAGAGAAATCATGAATAATAAAATTCCTATTAGCCAGATAAAGAAAGGGAAAGAAATTCACGAAACCATCTCAGATCTTTTACATAATTTAAATATAATAAAGAATTCACAGTAGGTATGTAATATGTCATTAAAACTAAGCAAGGTTTTAGAAAAAGCCAAAGAAAAAGGTTATGAAAACAATATTCCAAAAGGAGATGATACAGTTAAAATAACAAAACCTTGGCAACAAGAGTCGGTTTTGTATAATAAAGGTGCGGAACCAAGCCACACAGATAAAATACTATCTGTTGATCCTCATACTATTAAAAACTGGGAATTTCACGACAGGCCTGAATCTGAACTTGGTGATATACAATCATTAGCCGATGACTTTCTTAAGGTCGGTCAACAACAGCCTTGTGTGGCTCGTCCCATCCTCTCAGATACTAAATTTAAATATGAATTAATCATTGGAGAGCGGAGATGGAGAGCATCAATTTGCGCCAAAGTTAATCTTGATATTATTGTTAAAGAAAATATGTCTAATATAGATGCAGCCTTATCTCAAGCAGCAGAAAATGATAACAGGCTTGATTTAAGTGACTTCGCAAAAGGAATGTCATTCTCAAAGTTAATAAATGATGGGGTTATTAGGCAAAAAGATCTTACTGAGAAGCTAGGTAGGAGCAAACAATATGTTAGCTCACTACTATCATTTTCAAAAATACCAAATGAAATAATTAACTCTGTTCAGGACTGGTCTAAAGTATCCGCTAAAACAGCGGAAAAAATAAAGCAACTTTCAAATAAAGGAGATCAATATATATCTGCTATTATTTCTTTATCAGAAAGCATCAGATTAAAAAAAATTGGTTATAATAATTTAGAAAGAAAAATATCTCAAAAATTAGACGAGAAACTAAAATCTTTTGAAATAAATAAAAAAGTGTTTACCGAAGATGGTAGACATATATTTACCTGGAGGCACGACAATAACGAACTCCCCTCAATGCACTTCCCGAAGAATATAAATAATTTATTTTCAGAGTCTAAAATAAATTTAGAACAATTTAGTAACAATGTAAAAATACTGTTTGAAGATCAATTAAAAGAAATATCATCGAAACCAAAATAAATATTTAGTCCACTTGGGTGGACTTTTAATAATACTAAGGATTTCAAATGTAATTACTCATAAAAACAAAAAAGCCCCAGTTGTAGCTGAGGCTTATTGTTTGTTACCAGTTACAAAGGATGTTAGATCACAATATAGCTTAAGCAACTCTCAACTATGATTATATATCTAACTTCCTAAAAATGCAAATTTAATACAACTTAGGAGGTATTTATGTCCACAATATTCCACGAAGGCCGTAAGCTATTACGCCTGTCATTAAATAATAATCATAATTTAGCTGAAGTTGCTGATCTATTACATTTCAGGATTTCAGGAAGTAAATACAAAGATGATCTAGGTCAATTCTTCTTATTACCTAATATAGAGCATTTATCTAATACGACAGGATTTGGCGCATCAACTTGTAAGAACTATTTAAGAACACTTGAGGTGAACGGTTTTATTAAAAAGATACGACTACGTTGTTATGACAATGCAGTAAGACTAAAGATATATATCACTAAGAAATTTGAAAAAATAATGACTGAAATAGCTAACCTTAAAACTAACGGCTTATTAATAAATGTCCGTAGATGTAAGCCACTAGCTATTGCTACTAAAGATGATAACCACTTACAAAGAAATGTTGAATTAGATTCTGAGTTATCTGCCAAATCATCAAATACCACTCTTGAAGCCAATGAATACGATGATTCGACATATGCGAGCCAATCGGATAAGCTAGATGCGAGCCAATCCTTTATAAAAGAACAAACTATAAAAGAAAATAACACTGTTAAACTAGTTATTGATTCTAAAGAAGATTCAAACAAAATTAACAAATCTAATTTAATCGACATAACCAACACACCTAACTTCACCACAGACACAGAAATAAAAACCGACATCACAGATAATCAAATCAACGCAATATCTGAAACAGCAGAAGAATACAAAGTTGATCCTTGTAAGTTATTTGATTCTGTTATGAAGTCTTTGGATAGGGTAGGGGGCTTGTTCGACAACTATAACCAATTACTTGCTACTAGCATTAACAAACAACTAGCTATACAGCTTGATGAGCAAACAAAGGAAAACGTAAGAGGGCAGTGCAAGTACAGCATAGATTTCAATTCCACAGAGCTTGCTAATGATGATAGACTTGATGAACTAGACAAGTCTCAACAGTACGCGATTGAACATAATCTCAAGTACCTGAAAAATTTCAAAGGGAAAAGATTTGATATGTCAGAG
>JBLIDR010000313.1:0-3750 GCA_047632655.1 Francisellaceae bacterium
AACGCTTATTAATGCCGCATAAAAAAGTATAAAGATAACTAAAGTTGCTAATACATCCCAAGCATTTAAGGTTGACGCGCTAAAAGAGGTCGGTAAGATATTATATACCGTCCAAGGCTGTCTGCCTTGTTCGGTAACAATCCAACCGCACTCAGCTGCAATCCATGGCGCAGGAATTAAATAGAGCATAAAACGTAGCATCCAACGTTTTTCCCATAAGGATCCACGGAGCGCGAAAAATATTCCCACAATGAACATGAAGAACATCAGCACGCCCAGCCCAACCATAACTCTGAAGCTCCAGAAAGTTATCAGTACATTTGGGACTGCGCTTAATGCCGCTTGATGAACTTGTGCTTCAGTGGCATTAGTAAAAGGTTCTCCTTGAGGCATGTAGCCATCAAGTAACATAGCGAAGCCGATATCATTTTTATATTTATTGTAAAGTTCTTTTGTCGACTCTGAGTGATCACCGGTACGCATCTTCAGCAAAGCTTCGTACGATTGAGCGCCATTGGTTATTTGTGTCGTCATCGCTGGTATTTTTTCACCATCAGATGAAATATATCCATCAAATAATATTGTTTTAATGCCATATACCTTTGTGTCATAGCTATGAGTTACCAATAGTCCTAGTACATCTGGGATTTGAACATCAACATAATTTTTTTGCTCATCTTGTGATGGAAAGGCGATTGCTGTCCAGTTCGCTGGTGGCGTCTGTGTATTCCATTCACCCTCAATAGCTGCTAGCTTCATAGGTTGATATTTATAAGCAAGTATTCCTTGTTGATCCCCCATGAGCATTACCATCAATGAAGCAACAATACCAAAACCTAATCCCACGGCCATTGATCGTTTAGCAAAGGCAATATCTCTCTTTCTCAATAAATAAAACGCGCTTATTCCAACAACAAAAACAGCAGCAGTTGTATAACCTGCAATTACAGTATGTGCAAAGCCTATCTGAGCAATTGGGTTAAGGAATAAATCTGCTAGGCTTGTGGTTTGCATACGCATGGTTTCCCAGACGAACTCCCCACCGGCTGGTACTTGCATAAATCCATTAGCGACTAGGATTAACAGGGCAGAAAAACTTGACCCAATAGCCAAACAAAAAGTTGCAGCTAAATGTTGCTTCTTAGATAGTTTGTTCCATCCAAAGAAGAAAATACCAACGAAAGCAGACTCAAGCATAAACGCAGCTAAACCCTCAATAGCCAATGGAGTACCAAATATATCACCAACAAACTGTGAGAAATAAGCCCAATTTAATCCAAACGAGAACTCCATGGTTAATCCAGAAAGCACGCCTACAGCAAAATTTATGCCTAAGAGCTTACCCCAAAAACGAGTCATGTCCTTGTAGACTTCTTTGCCAGTGGAGACATACATCGTTTCCATGGTAAATAGGATCCATGTCATACCCAGCGTGAGCGGCACAAATAAAAAGTGGAATATGGCCACGAAGGCAAATTGCCATCGGGCTAATTCTACCGACAGTAGTGTAGGTAACATATAACTCTCCTGATAATTGGTTGTTTTTATTGGTATGATTAGAGGGGATTATAGGGAATTATTCAAAAAAGAGAAAAGTGACTTGTTATCAAAGTCTTTATTAATCATTCCTATATTGATATAGATCAAATATACTTAAAATTATTGATCTTTTAAGGATAATAGTAATTTGACTGATAAAGTAGGGCCTCACCAAATAATTACGTGTTGTCATTGTAGTTTCAAGAAATTATGTGATATTTTGAACATTCCAAGTAACAGCAAAAATTTATTTGAGTCTAGTGGTCTTAAGCAGGATGATATTTCTGTTTCGAAAGGACAATCCTTGTATATTTCTGGTAAGGGGTTTAAATATATTTATGCTGTGAAACATGGCACCTTAAAGACCGTATTATCAAATGATAGAATTGTTGATTTTCATTTTCAAGGAGATTTTCTTGGATTAGATGGATTTGAGACAAATAAGCACCAGCTAGAGGCGATTGCTATCGAAGACACTCTTGTTTGTGCTTTTGATTTCAAAGATTTTTTAGCTCAAGCAGATTCACGTGAACTTGGAAGTCAGTTTTTAAGCCAGTTATTCTCAAAACAAGCTAATGCGAAGATGAAAAATCATATGTACCCAAGAGATGCGCTGCAGAGAATTTGCCATTTATTATTAAGGTTATCGCAGCGTAATAAAGAGTATGGTTATGCTGAAGATACTATTTCATTACCAATGAAGCGCAAAGACTTAGCTAATTATTTAGAGCTTACATTAGAGACGGTTTCTCGATCTCTATTAGCCTTAAAAAATGCTGGTATATTATTGATTGATAATAAACAAATAACCGTTTTAGATTTGAAAAAGTTGGCTGAAAAATCTAACTTAGATAATTAAGTTTAATGACTATGAAAAATATAGTTCAAAATATTTTCACTGATCTCGCTCAAACATTTCAAGATGAAGAAGTTTTTACCGAATTATTGAATAATCAGTCGGTAAAAATAGAGCGTGTTGTTTCAACAGGGCAAATTACACCAGTTGAAAATGCTTATGATCAGATTCATGACGAATGGGTAATTTTATTGGCTGGCTCAGCAAAAATGTGGTTAGAGCATAAAGGTGATATTGAGCTAAATTACGGTGACTATCTATTTATTCCCGCAGGGCAAAAACATAGAGTGACGTTTACCTCAAATTTGCCACCAGCTGTTTGGCTTGCTATACATATACTATAATACAACTAAGAATGATGATTCATGATATTTCTTGAAGTTATACCAATTTTTTTCTTTTTGCTCGCAGGATTATTATTTTCTTACGGGTCGGTTTCTATTAAATTAGCTAAGTGTGAGGATAAAATAATACAATGGATCACCATATTCATTCTCATTGCCATGGGTTATAAGATTGGCTCTATACCTGATATATTTTCAGAATTATTGACGGTTGGTAAAATAGTATTAATTTTTGTGGTTATGATTTTAGTGGTTACAGTTATCCTTTTTTTTATTTTTTTCTCGTTAAGTCATCGATTAAAAAAAACTAACGTAAAATTACATTCTGCAAGTTCGTCTCAATCAAAAACTAAAATGCTTGGAGATAGTTCCTTGTATTTGTCAGCTGTAGTTCTAGGATTTTTAGGTGCTATATTCTTTGATTATAAAATTTCAGTTATGGATTTTATTGTTAATATAGCTCTGTATTTATTATTATTTGTAATTGGTCAACAACTACGTCAACAAGAGATTAAAGTAAAACATTTGATTCTCAACCCTAAAGCTATTGTGATTGCTTTTTTATCTATGATATCTTCTTGGATTGCTGGTTTAATAGCTGCGCTTATTCTTGGTATGAAGCTTAAAATGGGCCTAGTTTTGTCTTCTGGTTTTGGCTGGTATAGTTTGTCGGGCATATTGGTAAGCCAGTTAGGTGAACCACAGCTAGGCGCGGCTGTCTTTTTTATTGATTTAATTAGAGAATTATTATCCATATTGCTTATTCCGCTATTATTTAAAATAAATCATCAAACCGCTATCGGGTACAGTGGGGCGCCAGCAATGGATTTCACCTTGCCAATATTAAAGGGGGTCCTGAATAAAGAAGATGTAATGTTATGTATTGTTAGTGGATTGGTTTTATCTATCGCAACCCCAATATTTATTCCTTTATGGTTAGGTATATAGCGGTAAGAATATGCAAAAATCTTATTTCTATATTTAAGGGGTTAATTCAATAAATTTAGCTAT
>JBLIDR010000314.1:0-3741 GCA_047632655.1 Francisellaceae bacterium
AACTTCAGACAAAGTAACTTCAGATAAAGTAATTCCAGACAAAGTAATTTCCGATAACATCACTTTTGATCAACTGGGATTAAGCGATAATGTTTTATCCGTAGTAAATTCACTTGGTTATGAAAAGCCTTCTCCTATTCAGGAAGAAATTATTCCATTTATGCTTGAGGGCCGTGATGTGCTTGGCCAAGCACAAACTGGTACTGGTAAAACAGCTGCTTTTGCTTTACCACTATTAACTAACATTGATGTTAAATCTAAAAAACCTCAAGTATTGGTTTTAGCTCCAACACGAGAACTAGCCATTCAAGTTGCTGAAGCATTTCAAAAATACGCATCGAACATTAAAGGATTTCAAGTTTTACCTATTTATGGCGGCCAAGATTATTCTCCACAGTTAAGACAATTAAAGCGTGGCGTTAGTGTTGTTGTTGGTACTCCTGGCAGAGTTATGGACCACATGCGCAAAGGATCTTTGGTTTTGGACGAATTAAAAACTTTAGTTCTCGATGAAGCTGATGAAATGCTTAGAATGGGCTTCATTGATGATATTGAATGGGTTCTTGAGCATGTGCCAAGTGATGCTCAAAAAGCATTATTTTCAGCTACAATGCCTAATGATATCCGTAGGATTGCTAAGAGATATCTAAAAAACCCTGAAGAAATAACAATTAAGTCTAAAACTGCTACAGCTTCAACTGTTGCTCAAAGATTTTGGATGGTCAGTGGTGTTAGTAAGCTTGAAGCGTTAACTAGAATTTTAGAGGTTGAGAAGTCAGATGGTATTCTTATCTTTGTTAGAACTAAAACATCAACAGTTGAACTTTCTGAGAAGCTTCAAGCAAGAGGTTTTGCTTCTACTCCACTAAATGGTGATATTTCACAAAATTTACGTGAACGCACTATTAATAATTTAAAAAGTGGTAAAATTGATATAGTAGTTGCTACTGATGTTGCCGCCAGAGGGATAGATGTTAGTCGTGTTACGCATGTGATCAATTATGATATCCCGTATGATACAGAAGCTTATGTTCATAGAATTGGCCGCACAGGAAGAGCGGGTCGCGCCGGTGACGCCATTCTCTTTGTAGTTCCACGTGAAAAACGTTTATTATTTCAAATTGAAAAAGTGACAAAGCAAAAAATTACTCAAATGAAATTACCTTCAGCCAAAGATATTAATTTAATCCGTGTTGAAAATTTTAAAGAGAAAATATCTGAAACTATCCAGTCAGAAGATCTAAGTTTTTACAAAGATCTTATCTCTAACTATCAAGAAAATAGCGAGTTAGATATTGTCGATGTAGCAGCAGCTTTAGCTAAATTAATGCAAGGTGATAATCCTTTGTTATTAAATGAAAAACAAGACCGTGCTACATACCGTGAAGAGAGTAGAACATTTGACAATCATGACTCTGCTAGACGCGGCTCTAGAAACAGAGACGGTGGCAGAGGATCAGATAGAGACAGTGGCAGAGGATCAGATAGATATAGTCGTCCAACAGATGCAAATATGGAAAGTTATCGAGTTGCTGTAGGGCGCCAAGATGGTGTACAACCTGGTAATTTAGTTGGTGCAATTGCTAATGAAATAAAATTAGATAGTAAGTTTATTGGTCGAATTAATATTTTTGATTCGTATACTACAGTTGATTTGCCAACAGGTATGCCAAAAGAAAGTATTGATCACTTGAAAAGAGTTCGTGTTGCTGGAAAGAAGCTTGATATTTCGAAAGCCCGCGATAAGTAGAATTACCCTGTAACTATCAATTCATCTCTCTAAATTTAATTATGTACCTCTAATATAATTAAAAATAACATTACCTAATTTTATAATGGATAATTAGGCTCTACTGTGTTCCTTCTTTGTCACCGAGAAAGCAGTTTATAGCCCTGTAAATCCAAGAATAGTCTCTGGAATAATGACTCAGTATTGACGAAACCATAGCATCGTATTATAACTACTTTGTGACCTTCCGATAAGGTGAACTCGGCCATAAAGTGATAATATTTAAAAATAGTGATATCATTCTAACCCTTATGCAGACTGATATTAATACCAACAAGGAATGCAGTAGAGCCAAAGCATTATGGACCAGAGAAACATCTCATAAGATCTTGCAAGTTAGAACTTCAACTGCTAGTAATCAGTGGTAAATTGACTGGAAATTGGTGAAACAAAAGATAGATAAGATAGCTGCTTAAACTGTCTTAGGAATGGACAGGTTATTGAAATTCATCTAAACCTTCAATTTTATAGACCTTTAGTTTTGCGTACCTTACTAAGGAACTAGCTTGAACATGAAATACTTCTTTCCCATGTTTGGGATGTACTTTTTCAATATCTATAATCGGTTTGTTAAGCAATAGGCCGTGGGTATGTGTTAGTAAATTATTTTTATCAGCAAATGGGTTGTAATATAAAACTGAAGATAACTCTTGGTTAAGTGATTTTATGCTTTCATCACCCGGGTCACTGACAACTGCCATGATCGCTATGTTAACATCCGTATCAGTATACTCTTCTTCTTCATAATATTTTTTTGCATTTTTGAAGATATTCTCATTTTCAATAGGCGCTCTGGTAATTGCTTCTGCGTTAATTTTTTCTAATTCAAGACACCCCACAACAGCAAATGGTGTTTTTAGTTCTTCATATATAGATTTATAAAGCTCTACCAAAGTCAGCTCATTATCAATAGAAAAATAGGTTGCATTATAGCTTACAGGTGTATCTTTCGGTACAATAAAAATACCTGAGGTTACAAATTCTGGCCCCCACATTAAAGGGTCACGCTCAGTTCTGCTGATGTCAGTTCTAGCAGAATAGATCATACCATTTAGCATGATACATTCACCTAAATTATAAATACTTTGCGGTGAGCCTAATTCAAAGCCATAGTCATAATCACTTGCAAGAAATCGTTTATTTTTTAAATCATCAGGTATGTTACCTTTAATAACATTATCCACATGTCCAATGTATGCAAGTCTTTCTGATCGATCATTAATTTTTTCTATTTTAAACATTTTAGTTTCCTAATTGTGGATCATGAGCCTCTGTGAACATCTGCAAGTTATCTGAATAATCGACTTCTATCTCTATAAGAGCTGGTAGGGAGCTCTTTAAGCTTTCATTATAGGTAGAAACAATATCTTCAGGCCTTGTCACATAATATCCTTTTGCGCCAAATGCCTCTGCAAACTTTGGAATATCAACTTTACCGAGCTTAACGCCTGACTCACGTTTATATTTCATGAGTTGCTGTTCTTGTACCATATTATAATGGCCATCACGCCAGATGAAGTGAGTAAATTTTATTTTTTCACGTACTGCTGTTTCAAGCTCCATAGCAGAAAATAGAAATCCACCATCACCAGAAACGGTGATTATTTTTTTCTTTGGGTCGGCTAATTTAATTGCTATACCCCAAGGTAAAGCAACACCAAGTGTCTGTTGTCCATTACTAAATAATAACTGATGTGGTTTGTGTGACATTAAGTATCTGGCTAACCACATATAGACACTACCAATATCACAGCAAATGATGGTGTCTTCATCCATTATTTTATTAATTTCATACACTAGACGAAGGGGATGAACACTATTATTTTTCCCCTCTAATGCTTTACCAGCATTAATCCTATCAAATAACTCCTTTTGTAATGCTTCATCATGATTGATATTGATAATAGAAATTTTATTTTTTAATAAAGTTATATTTTCATTGATACTACCAA
>JBLIDR010000315.1:0-3733 GCA_047632655.1 Francisellaceae bacterium
ATGAAGGCTCAATTATTGGGTTAGGCATCACAGAAAGAATATTTATTGAGTGGAAAAGCGCTAACTGAAACAATTTCAGCTCTAGCTCACTAGTTAGGAAGGATGCTCAATGCTGCGCGTGAAAGCAGGGTTTGCGGTTAATAGTCTTATGCAATACCTGTCGATATACCCTTATGTAATTCCTCTTTTAAATTGTTTAGATCATTAACACTATGTGGTTAATATTAACTTTTAAAGTTAGTGTTAACCAATTGTTCTTTACAAGTTTATATCTTCTGTTGAGGTTTTAATTTTAGAGCTTCCCTTTCATATGAACGGGCGGGTGTATGATTATAACCTTGGACGTTTCTTGTCAGTAGACCCTTTCATAATAAATTTACCACAAAAATTAATAAAAACAAGCACAAAACTATAGGTAAAATATTATTACTGATATTTATCAGTAATATGACTCGAAAAATTCATTAGAAAATATATGGGAAAACTTTTTAAGTTAATTTTCGCTCTGCGCACAAAGTTAGCATTAGCAGTTTTATGATGAATGACGGCTTTGGTGGCCTTGTTGCCAGTCGATAAAAGTACAATATTTAGAAGTGAGGTTAGTGTCTCCTGCAAGCTCAAAGCCGCCTGTGAATACTCGTCTTGGACGGCTCAGTGTTTACTCTTTTTAGGTGAAAATTTAGGAGTGAAAATAATTTCGTTTCACGTTCGTTTTATACGAAAGCATTATGTTACACTAATTCGTTTTTCTGGCTTGTATGAGCGTATTGCTAGAGTAACACTATCACCATCCCAAAGATCCTCTGCTTCATTTACTTGATAAAAAAATAGCATAAGTTATTACCCAAAGTTTATTGACGTAAATGTGATTTTACTATTAAATTCAATTTTTTAATCTGCATCAAATATTTTCAAAAGGACTTGTAGTAAAAATATTATGATAAATATATATTTTTTAATTTCACCTAGTGTTCACCTACTAGATTTAGCTGGTTCATGCCAAACCTTTGATGAAGCTAATAAGTTAGGATGTAAATATAAATTACATTACATCAGTTTTTCGAAATCAATTACATCTCATCAAGGACTTCATCTAACAAATTTAACTTATCCACCAACAACCATAATCAATGAGTCAATCGTCATTGTCTGTGCCTCCGGTTACGATGCCAAGATTTATTCTGACGAAGCCAGTCAACAAGCTGCTAACTGGCTTCGTTCACATTATATTAAAAATAAAAGCCTTGTATTTATGAGCATATGCACGGGGGCGTTTCTCTTAGGAAAAGCAGGTATTCTTAACGGTCATAAATGTACAACACATCACTCATATATCAACAAACTTTCCGAACAGTTTTCTGATACGGAGGTATTAAAAGACATTATGTTCGTTAAATCTGGCAATGTATATTCTAGCGCAGGTGTTACAGCAGCGATTGATTTGTCATTGGATATAGTGGAGGAACATTATTCTACTCAGATGAGTATTGCAGTTGCTAGAGATTTACTGGTTCACAGAAGACGAATGTCAAGTGACCCTCAAATTTCTAGCCATATTATTTCACGTAATCATATTAGTCCTTTAATACACTCAATAGAAGACTATATTAGCATTCATTTTAAGGCCGAACTTAAAGTGGTAGAAATTGCCAAAATGAATAATATATCCATACGACATTTACAACGAAATTTTAAAGAATGTACTGGTTCAACAATCTCTGATTATATAAATCGAATGAAATTAGAAGAAGCACGGCATTTAATCAAAGATGGGATATCTGTCGTAAATGCCGCATATGAAGTAGGTTTTAAACAAGTATCTTCATTACGCCAACTTTGGAAAAAGCACTATACTAGTTTACCTAGCGAAATAAAAAATAAAAATAATAAAGTTAAAGTATAAAGGCCGCTTAACCAATTTTTTTTGTATTAAGTTAAACGAACATAAAATTCGCTTTTAATGCTGATTAAAAATCAAATGAGTTAGGCATGTGATATTTTAGTTTTCTATTATACAACTGAAATAACACAGGTTTTTTAACGCCACCTTATCAGCTACTATAGTTAAAGGTACCGTTCACTAAATTAATTAATAAGTCTCTATGTTCAATTAAAAAAATATTATTTACACCCATAGATTTTCCATTCAACATAACACATCCATGATTTTTAATATTATGATCATTTCCATCAATCAAATCTCCGTCTAATCTATGAGGGTAAACTAGCGTTTCAGGGATTGTTATTCTGAAATTTATAGCTAACCTTCTATTATCAAGAGTTACATTAGCTAATGAGTTATGCATAAGCCTATCAGTAAAAATATATCCTTGGCCAGCCTTCATTTTAATTGTGTTAATCTTAATGTTTTCTTCACTAGGATTAAATATAGTTTCACACGCATATCTAGAGTCTAACTCCTTCAACCGATCAATATCACCACTCCTTTTAAAGTTATCATAAGCTACTTTCCCAAAAACTGAATCTTTGAATGGAACCTTTTTGATTGGATATTGCTTATTATGTGTCCCCTCAGCAACCTGCATCGCGCCGTTTTCAATAGTTACATCATCTAATGCAATCCAACATGAAAGATTAAACATTTTCCCATAGGTATCATAACCAACAGGGGGAAGTAATGCTGGCTTAAAAATGCAATATTCCTCTCCAGCAAATAAGCTAGATTGATGCCAACCTAAAGCGCCATCACCAGGTGCTTTGTGAAATATAGACGTCCTCCAAACCATTAAATCATTACCTAAAAGGGATTTAAGCCTCTCAACTACTTGAGGTCGATAGACCATCAACATTAAATTTTTATAATGTAAATGCCAGTCTCTATGAGTACATATTCCATAAATTGGAGAAAGCAGTTTCTGATCTTCTAAAATTTTATTAAAAGTTTTCTTAAAATCAATTATTTCTTCTTTGTTGATTATATTAAAAGGTTTAGTATATCCTTTAGTATGAAAATCATCCATTTCTTGAGCCGTTAAACTGAATTTAGTCTAGGTATTACTCTAATACTTTACGTGACTTGTTGAATAACTCTCCCTCTCTTAATAGCTCAACATTTACTTAAGGCCATAGTCTCTAAATTAGAACTTATAGCTTGCACTTAGTGCTATCTCATCATTTCTTTGCTCTAGAGGATTTTTTTTCTTAAAAATTTTTAACAATTCAACAGTAAAAACTAAGTTTAATTCTTTTATTTCATGAGATAAGTTAAACTGACCATAATACAGCGGTTCAAAGCTGAATGGTCCATCTGAATATCTTAAATTTGCTGACAGTGATAAAATATTCTCAATATTAAACTTAGTTCCGATACCTAATAACCAGCCGTTATTAGCGTTACTAGCCATATAATGTAGTACCTCGATATAGTGATTATCTTTAGTCAGTTTAATTTTTGAATTTAAAACATCACCACTAAAATCCAAAACTTTTGGATTTTGTAGATCTATGTAAGTAACTGATGTATCGACCCCCCAGTTGTTATATAGTTTTTTATATCCAATTGATGGCTCAATTTCTAGTGACCGCTTTGGGTTATTTTTTGTCAGTGGAATATTTAACCACAAAGATGTATAAAAGTTACTGTTTAACTTCTCCTCTATGTACGGCTGAATTACACTTTTATCATCAACCGTTGTTCCTAATTTAGCAATGTACTTTGTTTTATAATGGATTTCATAATTGTATTCAATGTCTTTTGAAAAAGCCTTTACAG
>JBLIDR010000316.1:0-3730 GCA_047632655.1 Francisellaceae bacterium
ATCTAAAAGGCCTGGAAGCATTTTTTTCTAGTATTGATGAAAAGCCTTTTCGAGCTAAGCAATTATTTCAGTGGATGCATATGCGTGGGGTAATTGACTTTGATGAGATGACCGATATCAGTAAAACTCTCAAGAAAAAATTAAAAGAAGTATCTGAAATTAGACCGCCAAGGGTTGTTATTGATAAACCTTCAGTAGATGGAACTCATAAGTGGGTTATCCAAATGGATGATAAAAATTGCATCGAAACTGTTTATATTCCAGAAGGTGATCGAGGTACGTTATGCATTTCGTCACAAGTAGGTTGTATTTTAAATTGTTCATTCTGTTCAACTGGTAAACAAGGCTTTAATCGTAACTTGTCTGTGTTTGAAATTATAGGCCAGCTTTGGGTTGCGGTACGAAATTTATCACATGATAAAAAAGTTCATGATCGTAAAGTTACCAATGTGGTTATGATGGGGATGGGTGAGCCATTAATGAACTTTGATAATGTAGTCAAAGCGATGGATATTATGTTAAGTGATTATGGTTATGGTCTTTCAAGAAGGCGGGTAACTTTAAGTACTTCAGGGGTTGTGCCAAGAATTTATGATTTGCTTGAACAATCAAGTGTTTCTTTGGCTGTTTCACTTCATGCTGCAAACGACGAATTACGGAATGTTCTCGTGCCAATCAATAGAAAATATAATATCGCAACTTTGTTAGAAGCTTGTCGTGAATATGCAAAAAAAGGACCACATAAAAAAATTACTTTCGAATATACATTGATGGATGGTGTTAATGATTCTGAGGAACAAGCGCATGAATTGGTTGAGTTGTTAAAGGATGTTCCAAGCAAAGTTAATTTGATTCCTTTTAACCCTTTCCCTGGTGTGAATTATAAAACACCGAGCAATAATAGAATGCACAAATTCAAGAAAATACTTTCAGAACACGGTTTTATCGCAACAATACGAAAAACTAGAGGTGATGATATTGATGCGGCGTGTGGTCAACTGGTAGGATTAGTGAATGATGTAACGCGCAGGAATGAGCGTTATAAAAAATCACTTGCGGACAATTGATATATGAGCGTTGCTTTTAAGCATTTATTACAAGCTTCTTGTTTTTCTTTTCTGATCTTAATTAGCAGTTGTGGTACAGCACCAATTCAAACTAATGCTCAAAAATTAGAGCAAGCTGAGTCTGAGGAGGTTTCTGAGCCTAATTACAAAGAGGCCGCTAAAATTAATGCAGAATTATGTATTATATATACACAAAGAAACATGTTGGATTTGGCTAAAATAAAAGTTTTAAAAGCGAAAAAATTATATGATTTGCCAATTGTATATACTGCTTTTGGCGTTTACTATGCCAAACTAGGTAAAGAAAAATTAGCTATAGAGTCTTTTAAAAAATCTATTATCATGGCGCCAGAAGATGCTAGGACATTAACTTATTATGCTGGTTTTTTATGTAATACGAAGCGTTTCACTCAAGCTGAAAATTTATATGAGAAGTCGTTGAATTTACCAGGTAATATTCAGTTGGGTCAAACATATTTATCATATGCGGTGTGTGAGAAATCCCAAGGTAATACTGAATATGCTGAAAAATTATTTATTAAGTCTCTTGAGCAAAATTCTGATATTCCTTTTGCTTGGTTATCTTTAGCCCAGATATATACGAATCAGAAAAAATATGATGATGCCAACAGAATGTTGTTTAAATACTTAGAGATGACAGCTCAAAATCAATTATCTTTAATGCTTGAAGTTAAAATTGCGGAAGGGCTCAAGCAAGATAACCGAGCAGCAACTGCGCGTCTAATCTTGGAGTCTTTGTACTAGATTTTGTTGATGTTTAGTTTCTCAGTTGTGAAAAAATAATAGTTATCTAAAAATTATAATTATCCTTCTAAAGCAATGGACCATTTATCTTACCTTTACTCCCTTATTTTTATATATCGCTCAATATTTATCTAGCATAAATAATCATAAAATTTTTATCTATATTGTGTGATATTTAATAATCTACAGGAAATTTTTGTTATATTGTTCCGGAACATAAAAAAAGGAATTAATCGTTATGACAGTAGCCACAAAAAGTAAAGTTGATTTATCTGATTTTAATATTGATGCTGATAAGACATTACATAACATATCTTATGCTGACTTATACGCTCACGAGGTTGGTGATGGTACAGTTGGGTTTGAAAAAGGTGTTGAAACTAAAAGCGGTGCCGTCAGCGTAGACACTGGAATTTTTACTGGAAGGTCAGCCCAAGATAAATATATTGTGACTACTGCTAGTGCAGAAGAAAACGTGTGGTGGTGTGATAGCGGTTCTGATAATAAAAAGATGACCCAAAAAACTTGGAATCACCTTAAAGGAATTACAGTTGATCAGCTTAACCATAAAAAATTATATGTTATGGATGGTTTCTGTGGCGCAAATGAACAAACAAGATTGTCAGTTAGGCTAGTGACTGAAATTGCTTGGATGGCGCATTTTTTTAAAAACATGTTCATTCGCCCGACAGGAGATGAGTTAAAGACTTTCAAACCTGATTGGACGATTCTTAATGCTTGTAAAACGAAATGTGAAGATTATAAAAAATGGGATTTGCGTTCAGAAACTTATATCTCATTTCATATTGAAGAGCGTATGACTATTATTGGCAACACTTGGTATGGTGGTGAAATTAAAAAAGGTATTTTTTCAATGATGAATTACTTTTTACCACTGAAGGGTATTGGCTCATTTCATTGTTCAGCAAATGTTGGCAAGAATGGTGATTCAGCCCTATTTTTCGGCTTGTCAGGTACCGGTAAGACTACTTTATCTGCAGATCCAAAAAGAGCGTTGATCGGTGATGATGAGCATGGCTGGGATGATGATGGTGTGTTTAATCTTGAAGGTGGTTGCTATGCAAAAACGATTAATCTGTCAGCTAAAAATGAGCCTGATATTTATCAGGCAATCAAGCGTGATGCCTTATTAGAAAATGTTGTCATAAATGATGATCTTTCTATTGATTATGATTCCAATGCTAAAACTGAAAACACTCGTGTATCATATCCAATTTATCATATTGATAATATTGTAAAGCCAGTTTCAAAAGGTGCTCATCCAGAAATTGTTATTTTCTTAACATGTGATGCTTATGGTGTGTTACCACCTGTTTCTAAGCTTAGTACGGAACAAGCTATGTATCAGTTTCTCTCAGGATATACCGCAAAAGTCGCAGGGACTGAATTAGGTATTAAAGAACCAACTGCTGCATTTTCTGCTTGTTTTGGTAAGCCATTTTTATTATTGCATCCAGCTAAGTATGCAAAGATATTAGGTCAGAAGATAAAAGAACATAATTCTAAAGCTTATTTAGTTAATACAGGTTGGACTGGCGGTGGTTATGGTAAGGGACATAGAATTTCTTTACCTAATACACGCGCTATTATTGATGCTATTGTAGATGGATCAATTGAAAATGCTGACTTTGAGGTTGATCAATATTTTGGCTTTAAAATACCTAAAGCATTACCAAATGTTGATTCTAAGATTCTTGATCCAAGATCCACATGGAATGATAAAAAGGCTTATGATGAGACTTATGCTATGTTGATCAATAAATTTATTGATAATTATAAGGTCTTTAATAATACTGAAGAGGCTAGGCAATTTGAGAGTTTTGGGCCTAAAATTTAGGTTATAATCATAAGCTCAAAAAAGCTATATATATTATGAT
>JBLIDR010000317.1:0-3715 GCA_047632655.1 Francisellaceae bacterium
TGTAATATTGACTAATGCCGATACATTATCAGCAAGCTTTATTGCACCAAATAGTACTGACTCTTTAATATTCAAATTCACAGCGACAGACTTTAGAGGAGCGTCAACAGCAAACAGTGTTACCGTGTCAGTAATAGCTAAAGCTGTAGTCGTAGTCGTTACACCTGCACCAACACCGAAAAAATCTTCTGGTGGCTCAATGTTTTGGTTAACATTCTTGTCATTATTTTTATTGGCTAGAAAAAAAGGCACTATTAATTAAAGATGATTTAGCCAATACTGATAATAAATCATCCGTATTGGCTAACAATTGAACGAACGATGTAAGTTTTTGCACTTTTTAAAAATAGGCTAGTGACAACAAAATAAAAAATGCTTATACTGCACGCCGCATTAAGTTGAAGTCTTAATTTACAGCATAAAATTATATGGCCCCTTAGCTCAGTTGGTTAGAGCATACGACTCATAATCGTCAGGTCCCCTGTTCGAGTCAGGGAGGGGCCACCACTTCAAAAAACACTCTCACAGTAAGTAACCACTAACTAAATAAATGAAATCGTTAAAAAAGGTCTAGTTGTGGGTCTAGTTAGCTTCTTATTATTTATAAAACGTCATGCATTAGGTTTATCTTAGGTCTATTTATTTTCATAAAATTTTGCATCCCTTTTTATAATGCAAGAGAATTGTCTCTCCCCTTATAATAATAAATAGTTACCTAACCAAAAAACTTAACAATTTTATCACCACAAAACCTTTTTATAAGCCTCAAAAACTTATAACTTTTTCATTTGGTTGGCAGGAAAGTTCAATTTTAAAGTAAGGTTTTGATAGGTTTATGCATTTTAATATAGGCGAGGTTTAGGGTAGGTTATTCATTAGGGTATTTAGAACTAAATAAAGTTTACTTTAACTCTATATACTAGAGCTAAATTGGTATTTTTTAAATTAGCAGTTCAATCCTCAAATTAAAATTGGCTTACTGTTTAAATCAATAATCTTAATGCTGTTCTCTGTGGCTATATCTGATATCTGACTATCTATCAATGATATTAGCTTTATCGAGTGTTCGCCTTCCTTCGCTTGTAGCATTAATTTTCCTATTAGCTTCGCAATATCTTTATTATTATCAAACTCATTTCTAAGTAAGCGACGTATACTTGAAGCCAATAAATCCGCAACCTGTATTCCTAAACTATTTTTCGAATCTATAAAGCTCATATCATCTCTGACTATTTTCCCTATGTTAAACGGTTCGGTATCAAATTTTTTCATTCCGTATGTTTCATGTAAATAACTAGGGGCGGCCCCATTCTTAAAGAGAAAATGAGACATATAGCTATAATTTCCCTCTGTAAGCATAATAAATGGCTCTCTCAACGACATTGTCTGCAACATTATGGGAGCCATTTTTTCAAAGGCATTTTCAAAAAATGTTCTACTGGAATTTTTTTGGTCTACTGACCATTTAAATCGGCTCAAGATAGATGGCCGTCTTTGAGAATAGTATAAAGTAGCCTTTCTTATAACATCGTTGATTAAAGTGAACTGACATACCAGTTGTAAATATAACTGTGGAGATAGCCCTTTAATTCCATCAGATAACCCATTCAAACTATCTTTCATCGATTGATGTTGCATTCTATCAACATGTTCAATGACCTTATAGGCTTGGTCATTTCTGTGATTTTCAATTACGTTACAATCGACCATCGAAATATCAGTCGCAACACAGAATAACGTACCTTCCAGTTTTGATAATTCATAAAGAAACCAAGCTAGATCACCCTCTTCAACATTTTTTAATTTTATTTCATCTCCCACCGATTTATTACACTTTAGTTTCAGTTTATCTAATAAAGTTGATAGTATTTTTCGTTGGCTTGAATATGTAGAATAAGCAGCTACAACACTCCATGAGTTAACATTTTTAGTACAAACAAAACTCCCTGATTCATCAATGTAAATATCCATTTAATCTATTTAATCCTACATTTTATTTTCAATATATATTACAGAGCTTAATCTTATTTAACATTAAAAAATGTAGCTTATTGAGAAAGGTTGCACTATAGAACAACGCATTTTAGTTATATCATTTTAACCTACTACAAGAATAATCCTTAGTTTGCATAGGTCGATAACCTTTACCTCTCGTTTTAGCTAAGTAAGATAAATGATAAATGGCATCTTGCCTTGATTGGTGATCATCTCGATAAACCATGTGATAGGGTATCATTGTCATGTGGCCACCTCTGACGAACCACCAAGTATCTTGAATTAGCTCCCATATACACTCAGGCGTTCTAATCTTTCGACCTTCTACAAATATTGCCATGTGGTAATGTTGCTGTTTTGAGCGTTCCTGCTCTCTGCACCACGCATAACCAATATCATTGAGTTTATATTTAGCTCTTAGCCTATTGAGAAGTAGTGATGTGAATTTTGATATTTGAGTATTGTTGTCGGTATGGCTATCTAAGTGAAGATCAAACCTAACCACAAGCACTCTACTGTATTGCTTCGTCATTGCGTTAAGTTGATTAATGATTGCTTTTAGAGGCTTGGTATAAATGGCTAACGCATAACCTGATTTACTATAACCAGCATTAACCGACCAAATTTCTTTATCAACAATAATGTATTCTGATGTGGTGGAATATTTACTCATAACACTAAAGGCATACTTAGATATTATTAAATACCCCCACCAAAGTTAGTAATTGCTATCACAGCTATCACCCAGTAAATAATAAGGTGCTATGTGAAAATAAAAATAATCGCAGAACTAAAACCCGATAACCAGATTTCATATTATTACACGCTTAATTTAGCTATTTTGAATTAGCCTTTAAGGACTGCAAAAATTAGGTAGCAACGTAGTCGATTTTAACTTGAACTTTTTACGGGGTAATTGTTAATAACTCTAACTTATGCATATAATCCTTTTGTTAACTAGTGGCCCTTGCCGCTAAACTTGAACCACTAGTGTTAATACCTAAGCCTATTTATGATTACTAGTTATTTATAGGCTTTTCTTTTGGCTCTAATTCGTATTTCATAATCCCTCTTATTCTCCCCGTCACAGGGCTACGATTATTGATCGGTATGTGTTTAATATTCATGGTTCGACCGAGCGTAGAAACAACTCTAGGTACGTCTACAATGGCGTATTTTAAGCGAGCCTCATCTGTATTGATTGGTCCAATATTCTCAAGATGATTTCGTATAATGTCGACTTGCGTTAAGTTACTCACTATTCGCCCCCTTGGTTATCATCTAACCATTGAGTTATTACTGAGGCTTTCCAACCAAGACATTTACCGTTAAGCAATATTGGTTGAGGCAAAATTTTATCTTTTGCCCACCAACGCCATACAGTAACTTTCGATTTATTTACTAATTTGGCTAAGTCAGCCAGGGACATTATTTGAGTGTTAACCATGCTTTATAATTCCTTAAAGGTTGTTGAAAGCACGATTGATTTTACGGAGATATCAAAAATAAACCTTAAGGGCATAACACCAAAGGGGCCTATCTGGTATTAAATTTTTTTATTTCTTCCTTTGGATTCTACTGGGGGGACTCTGTTATCGATTCTAGAGTAATATTTTCTCTGTTCAGTTAATTGATAACTGATCGTTTTCGTCTTTCTATCATTTACAACGTAGATCAGGACATCCAATAATTTTAATAATAGACAATACCGAACATAAAT
>JBLIDR010000318.1:0-3710 GCA_047632655.1 Francisellaceae bacterium
GATTCCTTTCAATTTATAAGGGGTATGTTTGTCAAGACTGAAGTTAACTTTTACTTGAACGCTAAACATATATAGATTCCTAATGTTTTTATTCTTCTGATATTCTATAGTAATAAGTATGTAGTATCCCCCTATGTGCATAAATAGTTAGATAAAAAAAGAGCCATACAGACTCAAAGTTAAATATAATTGCTAGAAATAACACTTTATAGTATATTTGTTATCCCTCTATATCCTAGATGATCTAAATCAGCATGACTAACAACTAATGTATCAATTCTTTTCACACCAATATATTTTAAAAATGGGACTATAACCATATCTGCCGCATCACTTCCAGAAAAATATTTTGGTCCAGTATCATAAACCAACACATAATTTTCTTCTTGAATAATAACCGCTAAGCCCTGCCCAACATCTAAAATATACATTCTGAAATCTATACTATTAGGAAGTTTTGGGTTATAAAAAATTGCTGGTAAAAAAAAGACTAGCCCGAGCACTTTCAACCTAAACCCCCTAGGACTGAAGATCAAAAGCATACCTACCATAGCAAAAAACAGAGCCATTAGATTAAAACTATTGTTAAAATCAATAGTATCAAATGTTGCCTGAAGAAAAGTTAAAAAAATAAATAGTAATTTAATTACTGGAGCTATAATCACAAATAAATTAATATGCATCAAAGTAAATCCAAGCGCAATAAATAAGCCAGGAACAATAATAAAACTGACTATAGGAATAGCGACTATATTCGCTATAAATGCAGAGGTTGATATCTTTCCAAACCAAAAAATAGTTAGCGGCATTAAAGCGACAAGAACCAAAAACTGCGGGTATACCCAACGTGAAAAAAATGAGTTTTTGGAAATTCTAGCCGATAAGGCATAGATCAAAAAAGCCACCGCAGTAAAAGATAACCAAAACCCAGCATCAAAAATAGAAAATGGCCACCACAAAATTACAAATAATGCACTTAAAGCTAAAATTCTACGCGGTGAAATATTATATTTAAGTGTCCGAGCTACAACAAAAACGGCTAACATTATCAAGGCGCGCTGGGTTGAAATAGCAAACCCAGCCAACATACTATAGCCAAATGCCATCAATATACCGCCCCACATTCCTATAATTTGCGCGGAAACGTAAGAACACAACCTAACGGATAAAGACCAAAATAATCTTGCAATAATAAAAAACCAAAAAAATATTAACCCAATATGCAAACCTGAAATAGCAATTAAATGTGAGGTTCCTGTATCTTGAAACAATGTCTTCTGGCTAACAGACATAGAAGATTTATCACCCAATAAAATTGACTGGGCAAAGGATAAAATATCTTGGCTACTAATATAATTATCAAGAGATTGAGAAATAGAATATCTTATTTGATTAACTAAAAATACATTAGAATCACTCTTTATCAGCCTAAATGGCTTATTAACAACAATATACCCCTTAGCTTTTACCCCGTGCCTCTGTAACCATTCGCCATAATCAAAAACGCCAGGATTTAAAAATCCTCTAGGGTATTTCAACTTTACCGTAAAAGACCAAACTTGCCCTGGTTTAAAATTTGGCGAAGAAGATAATTTTTTACTCCAGTACAAATCGACTAATCCGTCACCTGTTTGCAATTCGAACCTTACACCTTGCTTATTTTCTTTAGGCAGAGAGGAGATGGTTCCAGTTATTTTAACTTTCTTATGCAATAGGTCTTTAGGAAATGGGCAGGAATAGTTGTATAGGACAGACGCCCCATGAATAAAAGAAATTAGAACTGCAATGATAAAAAGTGAATAAAATATAGAATTTTTAATGTTCACTCGTCAACTAATCCCAGTTATAATTATATTTTCAGATATTAGACTTACATAAGTAAATGGCTCATGAAATAAATAAGAACTTGCAATAATATCAAGGCGATTAATGGCGAGAAATCCATACCAGAAAACATTGGGATTCTTTTTCTAAGTGGCTCTAATACCGGTTCTGTTAACTGCATAAGAACTATGAACATAGGGCTATAAGGGTTAGGATTAAACCAACTAGCAACCGCCCTAATTAAAATAGCGTAAAAAAACAGGTTAAAAAAAGCTAAAATTAATTGAATTACCGCTATCAAAAATATAACTGGCATAAAGGATGCCTGGGCTATTAGCGTCATCAACAGTAATGATATAACCTGAGCAATGTACATTAGTACGATTGCAGAAAAATCTAATCCAAAATAACCTGGTATAATTCGTCTTAGTGGAATTATAAATGGATTTGTTGCTTTCATTAAAAACTGGCACATTGGATTATAAAAATCCGCCTTAACCCATTGTAGTAAAAATCTTAACATAACCATGAAAACAAAAATGTTAAATACAATTTCTATTAAAAATTGCCCAGTTGAAACTAAAGATGATGTCATGTTCCTTCCTCATCTTTATGACTGATTTGTGCGGACTTCACACAAGACTCAGCTAACACTTCGCTATGTTTTAAATTATTATTTAATGCTTCTTTCATTATCCCTCTAAAATTCTTTTCTTCCAATGTCTGGATAGAAACTTCTGTAATACCACCTTTAGAAGTCACATTTTGACGTAGCACCTCTAAATCATCCGTAGTCTCAAGTGCCATTCTTGCGGCACCATAAGCTGTTTGAGTTGTCAATAACTTAGCTTGCTTTTCAGTTAGCCCCATGCTGACACCAATCTCTTGAATCACTTCCATCATCAAAAAATAGTATGCTGGCCCTGATCCTGATATCGCACCAACAACATCAATCAATGACTCATCTTTCAACCAAGAAACCACACCAACAGAACGCATAAGATGTTCCGCTAATTCTTTTTGTTGTTTTGCAACATTAGCATTATGATACATACCCGATGCACCACACTTTAACAAAGAAGGCGTGTTAGGCATAACTCTAACAATAGCTGTTTTTTCGCCATACCAACTTTCTAATTGCTTTAGACGAATGCCAGTCACAATCGATATAAGTAATATATTACGTGATTTAACCTTAGCGCCAATCGATTGAGATAATTCACTCATAACTTGTGGTTTTACCGCTAATAATAAAATATCAACTTTTTCAATCACCTTATGAACATCGGTCTCAGCATTAATACCCATTTCACGGTATTGATCTAGTTTAATTTCATCTGGATCAACCACCCAAATATTGATAGGGTTATAGCCATTGCTAACAATTCCAGAAACAATACTTCTAGCCATATTACCGCCGCCAATAAAACCGATTTTAGCTTCAAACATAAGTATGCCTTTATTTTAAAAATGATACCTTAATAATAACAATATACAGAACTATATTGAAGTGATTTATAGAATAGATATAACAAAGAAATAGATAGTTAAGCAATATTACTTAACCTAGATTATTCCCATTCAATTGTTCCTGGCGGTTTACCTGTGATATCATAAGTCACTCTAGAAACACCCGTCACTTCATTCACAATTCTATTTGAAAGAATACCAAGTAAATCATACGGTAAATGAGCCCAGACAGCAGTCATAAAATCAATTGTTTCGACAGCTCTAAGTGCAATAACATAATCATACTTTCGCTGATCTCCCATAACACCAACTGATTTTATAGGCAAAAATACGGCAAACGCCTGACTGACTTTCTCATACCAACCAGACCGGTTTAACTCTTCCATAAATATTGCATCTGCTTGGCGTAAAATATC
>JBLIDR010000319.1:0-3703 GCA_047632655.1 Francisellaceae bacterium
TGCACTATGGTGGTTATCATTGGTTTACGGTTTGTATGCTATAAGCTATGGCGTTCTTTTTGCGAATTTACTTATTTATAGTAATCAATCACCTTATATTAATTTTAGCGAAAACCACGCTTTTCAATTTTTTGGAGCTTTTGGTACTTTGACTTTTGTTTTGCCATTACTGGGTGGGTGTATCTGTGATAAATTTGGCTTTCTCTTTGTCGCTAAATTCGGTTTAGCTTTGAGTGTTGTTGGGTTTGTTGCATTATCCTTAGATACTAAGTTTTTCTTTTTTATAGGTGTAGCAATTTGCCTCGTTGGTAATGCACTGGCAATGCCAGCAATTTGGTCAATGGTCGGGATGATTTATAAAAAGACTGACAGTGCTAGAGAATCTGGAGCCACTATTTTTTATTTATTGTTTAATATTGGATTTCTGGTTGCTTTTTCATCTGGCAGCTTAGTTGCTGTTTATTTAGGATATGCCACTATGTTTCTAATCTTTGGTGCTGGTTCACTCTTGGCTTTGTGTGTATTGCTTGTTAAAGGTAAAAGCATTCACAATTTACCTGAAATATCACAAGGTTTTATGGCATTATTTCTTATTTCAATTTTAATTTTGGTGATAACATCGTTACTTCTCAGTTTTTTGATTGTGAACAATGTTTTAATGTGGATCTTAACTATTTCTGCTTTCATATTCTTATTCTATTTATCCAAACGTCAAAATAATGAAGCAAACTCTTCATCAATTAAGGCGTTTATGTTTTTATGTTTTCTGGGTATTATTGGGATTACAATTTATAATTCAGAATTTGGTATTTTGCCAGAATTTGCTCACCATGCAGTTAACTTAGGTTTGGGTGAGTTCTATCTCCCAGGCCAAATCATTACTAGCTTAGATCCTCTTTTTTGTATCGTACTGGGTCTGTTGTTAGGTAAGGTTTGGATATTATTGGGAAAATTTGGTAAGAGCCCTCAGCTTGCGACAAAATTAACTTTGGGTATTATTTTACCTGCACTTGGTTACTTGGTATTGGTCTTTGCGATTCAGGACAATATTAATGCTAAGTTATCATTACTATGGCTTCTCCCTATCTTTATTTTGTTTGTAACAGGAGAATTATTGATTTTACCTACAGGAATAGCCATGGCCGGTAGGCTTGCTCCTAACGGCAAGGAAGGGTTGTTTATGGGGATATGGAATGTAATGCAAGGTTTTTCATCTTTGATTACGGGTTATGTCGCTTATTTTACCGTAGTTAAGCCAGAACAGAGTATGATTGAAGTTAATATGCGGTATAGCCAAGTATTTTTATATGCAGGGCTGGTCATTCTTGTTATTGGTGTAATAGGTTTTCTATTGCGCAATAAAATCAATAGATTGATCTAATGTAAAACTACGGGACATGTGAATGCACGATAAAAAGAAGTTGTCATTATTATCATTAACGATGCTTAATATTACAGCAATTATTAGTTTAAGTTCCATAGCATATATGGCAACAATTGGACTGCAGAGTATTTCTTTTTATATTTTTGCGGCAATTACCTTCTTGATTCCAACAGCTCTGATTTGCGCTGAACTTAGTAGTATGATGACCGAGAACAATGGTGGAATTTTCACTTGGGTTAAAGAGGGTCTAGGTGAGAAAGCAGGAATGATTGCCATGTGGCTAGAATGGTTTAATAACACCATTAGTTTTCCAGGTACAATTTCGGCAATTGTTGCTTCAATCGCTTATGTCGGATTTAAATCAGTTATGGGCAATAGTGTTGAATTGTGGGTTATTATGGTAATTGTTTTTTGGCTGGTAACTTTATTTAATTTCCTGCCCATGAAACGAGTGATATTACTCAATATCGTGGGAGCAATTTTTGGCATGATCTTACCGGGTATTTTACTTATTGCTGGTGCTATATATTATTTGATAAACGGAGAGTCTGAGATTACATATACTGGTATGCATGATTTCGTCCCAGTCGCTTCGTTAGCTACTTTTGCTCTGATGGTTAAGACTCTATCGGCTTACTCTGGGATTCAATCTGTAGCATTTCATATGAAAAATATTGATAATCCACAGCAAAAAATTCCTGTTTCACTCATGCTCGCCACTATCATAATTGTGTCTTTGACTATCTCAGCTACAATTTCTTTGATGATAATTATACCAGTGGATAAGGTTAATGTTTTAAATGGATTAGTTCAGGGTGTTTCAAAGGTTTTGGATAGAATTGGTTTTTCGGCAATGGAACCTGTGGTTGCTTTGATGATTGGCTTGGGTATGTTGGCTTCTCTGAGTACTTGGATTTTGGGTCCGGCGCGTGGAATGCAGGCGGCGGCAGAACAGAAGTTATTTCCTAAGATTTTAGCCGGTCAAAATAAATCTGGTATGCCAGTAAATATGCTAATTATCCAAGTGTTAATTGGGATGGTGCTGTCATCTCTGTTCTTAATTATGCCATCTATATATTCTGCATTTGCATTGTTGATAGCTTTGACCTCTCAGTTCACGGTGTTAATGTGGGCAATGGTTTTTATTTCCGCTTTACGTTTGCGTTATACACGACCAAATCAAAAGCGTGTTTTCCATATAGGTCCTAAAGGTAAAAATTGGCTGTTAATTATTGTTGTAATCATTGCATTCTGTGCTTGTGGTATAGGGTTTGTTTCCGGTTTGTTTCCACCTGGCTTTTCTCAAATTAAGTCAATGGGGTGGTATATAATGCTTGTTGCAAGCGCTGATGTGGTTATTATCCTTATTCCATTATTATGGGTTTGGTTTCATCATAAGACAAAAATAAATTGAGATATCTAGATTATCGTAATTTTTTGATATTTAGAATGCATGGGTTGGGTATTAATGGGTCTAGACTCATTTCATCCACATTTATGCGTGTTATTTCGAAATAAGCATCTTCATCTATTGTATTTTGACTGATTTTTACATAAAATAATCCAGCTTTAAAAAATAATAAAATCATCTATACATCGGAGTTTAATATGTACGCAGTGATTAAATCAGGCGGGAAACAATACAAAGTCAAAGAAGGCAGTGTTGTTCAGCTAGAGAAAATTGAAAAAGGTGTTGGTGAAACAGTTGAGCTCACTGAGGTTCTATTGTTGGCTGATGGTAAAGAGACTAAATTTGGTAATCCCTTTATTGAAGGTAGTAAAGTTGTAGGTGAGGTTGTTGAGCAAGCAAGGGCTAAAAAAATACACATTATTAAATTCAAAAGACGTAAGCATCATATGAAGCGTCAAGGTCATCGCCAGTATTATACGGCGATCAAAATCACTTCAATTAATTAAGTTTTAAGGAATATATAATGGCTCATAAAAAAGCTGGTGGTAGTACCCGTAATGGTCGCGACTCCAATCCTAAGTATCTTGGAGTTAAAAAATTCGGTGGTGAATTAGTTAAAGCTGGCGCTATTATTGTACGTCAACGTGGTACAAAATTTCACCCGTCAGCAAATGTTGGTTGCGGTCGTGATCATACCTTATTTGCTAAAGCGGCAGGACATGTTAGATTTCATAAAGGTGGCGAGAATAACAGACAATTTATTTCTATTATTCCAACGGTATAGTTAAAACTAATTTTTTATGTAGTCTTTATAAGAATTTTTTTCTTAAGTAACATTTTTGTTATATGGTAAGAATTAGCGCTGATCTCTCGTCTATGACTGAGATTACTAATCAACATCCTAATTA
>JBLIDR010000320.1:0-3700 GCA_047632655.1 Francisellaceae bacterium
CAGAGGTTATGCAAAATATAACAATGGTAGGTGATGACTTTGCTTTAGATAGTGGCGTTGGATCATGTGGTAAAGATGGTCAAACCGTTCCTGTTGGTGTTGGCCAGCCCTCTCTAAAAATATCTAGAATCACAGTAGGCGGAACAGCTTAATAAAATACCCATAAAATATTATCTGAACAAAATATACACTTTATGCCGCACTAATTTTTTATTTACCTCTATACTTAATGTCAATATTATATCTACTATGGCTTTAGATGTTAGACAGCACTGAATTAAAATCTGGCTATGGTTATGCTTAAGCACCATGGTCGAATAAAAATTATAGGCGTAGGCGGCGGTGGCGGTAACACTATCAATCATATGATCAATGAAGGTATGACAGGTGTCGAATTTTATGCAGCAAATACAGACACACAAGCATTAATTCATAACCTATCTCCAAATAAAATTAAATTAGGCACTAGTATCGCCAAGGGTTTTGGCGCAGGAGCGAACCCTAAAGTAGGTGAACAAGCGGCTATAGAGAGTCGTGTAGAGATAAAAAAAGCCCTTACCGGATCTGATATGGTTTTTATTACCTCAGGGATGGGTGGTGGAACTGGAACTGGAGCATCAAAGATAATTGCCGAAATAGCCAGAGGAATGGATATTGTTACGGTTGGAGTTGTAACCATGCCTTTTTCATTTGAAGGCCAGAGACGCATCACAATCGCGCAAGCAGGTTTAAATGAACTTAAAAAAAATGTCAATTCATTAATGGTTATCCCAAACGATAAACTTAAGAAAACCCTAGGATCTAAAGCAAAATTATTAGATGCCTTCAATGTCGCTAATGATGTACTTTATTCTGCAATAAGCTCAATTACTGGAATAATCAGACATCCAGGCCACATTAACGTCGATTTTGCTGATGTGAAAACAATTATGAAAACTCCTGGCTTTGCCATAATGGGCACGGGTATAGCCTCTGGTAATGATAGAGCAGCACTAGCCGTTGACAGAGCCATATCAAGTGAACTATTAGAAGATATTAACTTATCAAATGCCAAAGGTTTACTTGTCTGTGTTACTTCAGGTAAAGATGTTACACTCGGAGAATTTGCCGAAATTGGTGACATTTTGAATAGTATTGCTGATGAGAACGCACCAATAATTATTGGAACAGCTGTAGAAAGTATTCTTAAAAATTCATTAAAAGTATCTGTAGTTGCAACAGGACTAGATTAGCTATAACTTAAATCTTCAAATTTGATTGAATGATTTTTTATGTAAATATCTTCAAATAGAGTATTCTTAAAATAAGAATAATTATATTTTCATATTATGCGTTTAATCTATATTTTAATTATTATAATGAGTATATCAATAGGGAATGCCGATCCCATAAAAAAATGGGTAATTGATTATTCTAGAGATAACCCCTCCAAAGAATTTAAACCTTATCAACTATTAGTTTTAGATAACACATCTCACATCAATCTAAATTTATTTAAACGCAAACATAAAATTCTACTTGGATATATTAGTCTTGGTGAGGTAGAAAATATTAGGAGCTATTACGATCAGTCAAAAAAAGATGGATATATCCTTGATGAGAATAAAAATTGGCCAGGTAGTTTTTATGTTGATGTCCGCAACCCGAAATGGACAAAACTTGTTATTAGTAAAGTAATACCTTCAATATTAAGCCAAGGATTTGATGGTATATTCATCGACACGATAGATAATCCTGAATATTTAGAAACCTCGAATCCAAAAAAATATAAAAACATGCAACTTGCTGCCATTAATTTATTAATAATGATTCGCATGAACTTTCCACATATAAAAATTATGATAAATCGTGGATATTCACTTTTGCCCGACGTGGCGAAATATATTGACTATGTTTTAGCCGAAAGCTTAATGACTGATATCAGATTTAAAGATAAATCTTATAAAAAAAGACCTGAAAAAGTATATTTAGCTACGATAAAAAAATTACGCGAATTACAAGATATTAATCCTAAGCTATTACTTTTCAGTCTTGATTACTGGAATCCTAAAGATACTGAAGAAATTAAAGAAATATATAAAACAGAGCGTGAAAATGGTTTTATTCCATACGTATCCACAATCAATTTAAATAAAATTTATACGGAACCAAAATGATTAAAACTAGGCGTGTGTATTTTTTAATAACATTATTGTTTTTTAATTTCTGCTTTGCTGGAGATAAAATCATACCAAGGATCATTACAGTATTATATGATAAAACTTTTGATCCATTATCATTACAATTAGTTTCAACAGCTGCAGAAATGCCGCTAAATTATTTAGGCTTAAAGGTTCAATATCATGACATAAAAGATCCATTACCAGACATTAAAGGGAACCCTAATATTAGAGGTATTTTAACTTGGTTTGATGAAGATAGCGCCACTCCTGACCCAGAAAAGTATATAAAATGGCTGCAAGAAAATATACTTGCTGGAAAAAAAATAGTTATTATTGGCAGCCCGGGATTTCTTATAGACCCAAAAACTAAAAAGCCTACACCAAAAAATGATATAAATAAAATTTTCAAAATGCTCGGCATTGAATTTGGATCAAACTGGGAAGATAGTTATCATTCAAAAATCACTTATGAAGATCCCGAAATGATAGGCTATGAAAAAAACTTATCCCAAAAAGTCTTACCGTACCATGATACAAAAATATTTAACCATCAATATACATCCTATTTAAAGGTAGCTCCATACGGAAATTCAAAAAATGCGTCAGACTTGGTTGTGACTGGGCCTAACGGGGGATACATAGCATCAAATTATGCATTCTTTTCTATTTTTTCGAAAATTAAAAAACGAGATCTAAAAAATTGGATTGTGAATCCATTTTTATTTTTCGAAAAAAGTTTTGATACTAAAAATCTACCAAAACCAGATGTAACCACACTAAATGGATTAAGAGTATTCTTTAGCCACATTGATGGGGACGGATGGAATAATGTAACGCTTGTTAAAGGATATAAACCTAGCGTTTTATCTGCTGAAGTTATATATGAAAAACTACTATTAGCTTATCCAGAAATACCGGTTACAGTCAGTGCAATTGCTGCTGATGTTGATAGTGAATGGGCCGGTACAGATCAATCAAAAGAGATCGCAAAAAAAATATTTGCACTGCAAAATGTTCAACTAGCCACACACACCTATAGCCACCCATTTGAATGGAGTTTTTTCAAAAATTACGATTATAAAAAAGAGATTCCCTTTCTATCAAAATATGCTTTTGGCTCTTGGCAAGGAAAAGAAAATAAAGTGACATCATCAATAAACTACTGGTTTACACCGCTAGAAAATAATAATAATGAAACAGGGGGACAGCTAGAACTCCATAATGATTATGACACTCCTCGAGCATTCGCTAACAAAAAGTTTGATCTAAAAAATGAAATTACTGGTTCAGCAGAAACAATCAATAAACTGTCACCAAAAAGCAAAAAAACAAAAATAGTGCTCTGGAGTGGGGATACCTCGCCTTTTGAACAAGCAATTAAAACTGCACGAGAGTCTAATTTGTACAACATGAATGGAGGAGACTCAAGGTTTGATGATGAGTACAACAGCGTGTCGTGGGTATCAAGCATCGGCAAGAATGTTGGTAACGAATTGCAAATCTATTCAGCTAATAGCAATGAAAATACCTATACAGAA
>JBLIDR010000321.1:0-3692 GCA_047632655.1 Francisellaceae bacterium
ATAAATGGGCAGCAAACGCTGTTACTAAATATGAAAGACAGACAAACCACCATCATTAAAATTTTAGGGATAAATTACCAGAGAATATATTCTTAAAATGCTGCGGAATGTCAGCCATATCTAAAGATAACTGATTAATCGACAAGTTATTAGGCGGCATCATTTTTTTAAGTGCTGCCTCTTTTCTTTCTAATGAATACTGTTTCATTGTGATCTCACGCCCTCTACTTAATTTAATTGATTAAATTATGAGCGCGACAGGTAGTCTGACAGAGAGAGAAATGCAGAAATGAACTCCGAAACTTGAGTTAACATACTAAGCCATTCATTATCTTATGTTCAACAGTTCCGCACCATAATGTTTCAAGCTCTGGAAATCTTATAAACATCGTTTGATAGATAGAAGAAAGATCATCTTCTAAAGAAAGCCTGATTGTATCCTCGTTTTCTAAGGTTACTTTTGATTGGTGCACTATTTTATTTTTAAGTTTCCCCTCATCAATATTTACACCTAAAAATGAAGATAACTGCTCAATATAATAAGTACTATTGGATGATATCTCTTCGTAAAATGAAATCATAACCTGTTCTTTAGGGAACACCGCTAGCCAATTGTCGATAATTTTAGGGTAATTACCTCGTTCAAAAACACTTTGTTGCTTTGATATTTCAATTAAGCACTTTGTTGTAAGTGCTGGCTCATTAAGCTTTATCATTTTTAAGTGTGATATGGCTCTTTCGACTGGTGAACGTAGCAACAACACAATTTTTAATTTGGGATTCATCGCGTATACATGTTTAATCCCCTCAAAGGGTAACATGGCATATTCTGTCGTAATATCACCTACTAATTTATGTTTAGGAGCAAACGAAAATAATTTTTTATACCAAGCACTACCAGCACTATCAGCATTTTCAGAAGTAAGATGAACCAGTAAATCAAGCCATCCTTGATTAATGTTTTTATTATTCGTTAATGCCTTATTAAGTCGATTTAATGCCGTTTCTCTTCGCCAAGCACCGGAATAAGCGCTACTTTTTTCAAAATATAAAGCATTAAAAAAATTGAGCTCTTTAATCGGCGGTACCCATACATCAGCTTGTTGCTGCAAGACTCGATATAACCATGTAGTTGCTGATTTTTGAACGCCTATACATAAAAAGTCAGGGGCTCGGCCTTCAATAAGCTCTAATTCAGTTTTAATTAACGGCTTTCTGGACTTTTTTACTATGCCTGATAATGCGTCTTGAATAACGGCACTGTTTTGATAAGAATCAGTTTGATATAAGTCCTGAATCGCATTTATTTCTGTTTTTTCTTCTTCAACATATGAGAATTCGGTACCGTAATTTGGGTTAGGTAACTCTTTTAAATGAGTTAAGCTACTCCAGTAATTTATATCTTGGCTAACGCTGCGCGTAATATCATGATTACTTCTTTGAATAGAGACTAAATATTGCTCAGGATGTACGATAGAAAGTTGCTCTACAGGTGAAGGGGAATAGCCTGGCAGCACATTTGTCGCTCTGTGTTTATTAACAAACAGCAAAATATTTTGTTTATACCACCAGCATACCTTGTCGTCATTCCAAACAGCAGGGCGAATAATGTCAAACGGAACAAAATCAAACTCAGCAAAAAGTGCCGCCCAGTACTCTGGCCAATTTTCGTTTACGTGCCCATGACCACCTTGGTAAGGAATTGCCGCAGAAAACAGAACCACATCTGAACTATCGCATAGTTTTTTTACAAAGGGCTTAGCCGAGGATTCAGGCAGATGTTCGGCTACCTCTAATGTAATGGTTAGGTCGAAACGCGATACAGGGAGTTTTATTGATTCTGGTTTTGATAAATCGTTAGGGAAAAAGCTGTCTTCAGGGATAAGTAAACGATCTCGTGGCACATAATTACCATCTGTACCATAAACATTCTCGACACCTAACTCGTTTGCTGCAGCTAACCAAGGGCCTACACCGCAACCGAAATCAACAATGCTATTTATTTCGTAACAAAGTACCCGTTTTAGAGCTGTAATTACTGTAACTGCACTCTGAAAACTTTCTGTGCTTTGCTTGTCATAAAATTGTTGATTGTATAAATTATGATTCAAAAGAATATTCCTAGATTTTTAGTACTTCTACTGTTTATCATAGAAAAATGATGTTAAGTATGTCATCTGTGATGAATAGCGTGGAGGAAAACTTACAGCTTTCCACACCAAACTGCTATGTACTATACAAGCCATAACCTTTAGGTAATGATAAAACTGTAAGTTAATTATCTTTAACGTTATTTAACTAATGCTTTTTTTTCTGATAAAGATTGTTTCAAAGCTTTAATTTCTTCTGTAATCGAATCTCTTTTTTCCGTTAACGTTTCTAATTTTACTTTAAGCTCTTTAATTTCATTCCATGTTACTTTTTTATCTACTGCTTCCGACATTTCACTACTCCAATTATTTAAGGTTTATATATTGACCTGAAATTGATCAATTTCACACGACTACCAAATCATATTTTTGTAATACAATTTGCTAATAATTCTATTAAAGTTTCATTTAAGTTCTGTTTACTTTTTTCATAGCTCGACTCTTGATCATGTTTAAGTAACATTTCAGTTTCATTGAAATCGAAATTATCTTTTAAACTGTCCAAAATACTAAAATTTGTCTCGTTGTATTCAGATACCATGGGCTTTGTCATAAGGGAGAATTGCCCTATATTTTTTGTAAAGCAACTATCAAATGCATAGTTTTTTAAAAAATTCTGAATTTTATGATTATCAACTTTATATTTATTTTGTAGATTTTCTGCTATTTGAGTCCCTACATCATTCAGGCTAGGATTTGATCCCCAGCTATCTTCCTCTACTTGATTAATATCAAAATCTACTTGCCCGATTATATCCGTAAATTGAGTTAAGATACCTTTGTACAAAGGGGTATAAGGTAAAACTCTCACTTTGTGGCCACTGGTTTTCCAAAGTAACGCATTACGATGCCAGCGAGGGTGAAACCATTTCGTTAGGAAGTCGTTAAAATTTTGAAACTTTTCATTTTTAAAAAACCATTGCTTATACGCAGATTCAGCGAAACTAGCAGGGCTTCTAACATACATAACAATTAAAATATCATAGCCTTTAACTACACCCATACCTTCAATAATATTACTTTTGCAATTGGCAAAAGATTCATCACTGAGTATTATTGTTTCTTCACCAAGTATATTATCTAAAAATTTTTGAAAGTGGTCAGTTATTTCCTCAATACTTTCTTTTGCTTTTAATTCCGATGTTAATTTTCTATTGTTATTCTGACCTTCAGTGAAATACACACAATTTATTTTTGCAAGTTCATCAGTATTGTTTTTCAATACTCGTTGAATAAAACTACTTCCAGTTTTAGGGGTACCTACATGTAAAACAACATTTCTCATTTCACACTTTCCCAGAAAGAGTCATGATTATTAAGAAACTCGAGTTTGGCATAAGCCTCTGACTTGATAAAAGAGTCCCAGTTTTTCACTGAATCAGCTATATTAATACTATTATCTTGCTTGCTATACTCTTTCCTATCAATTTGTGTACTTTTAAGTTTTACATTAACTCCAATATCCACCAAAACTTTTAAAATATTATTATAATTGTCATTTTCACTCCCTGAAGTAAAATCATTATAATTTAAATAGCCGTA
>JBLIDR010000322.1:0-3691 GCA_047632655.1 Francisellaceae bacterium
GCATCACTACAATCCAGCCATCTAAAGCCATCATGACTAAAATCACGTTCATATAAAGCTGACTCAGAGGCATATAAATGATTCATATCTCTAATCATCAGCTGAACACCACGGTTAGGAGGTTGATCACACAAATACCAATCTAAGCTTTGGTCTTCATTCCATTCTTTTTCTTGAGCAAATTCACATCCCATAAAGAGTAATTTCTTTCCTGGGTGCAATAATTGATAACCCATTAATAACCGTAAATTAGCCATTTGTTGCCAAGCGTCACCTGGCATTTTACCTAACAATGAATGCTTTAAATGAACTACCTCATCATGAGATAAAGGTAAAATGAAATTTTCGGTATAAGCATAGGTTTGACTAAAAGTAATATCGTTTTGATGGTACAAACGATGAATTGGTTCTCTCTCTAAATATTCTAGAGAATCATTCATCCAACCCATATTCCATTTCATCGAAAAGCCTAAACCACCAGTATTTGTAGGCCTAGAAACCATTGGCCATGAAGTTGACTCTTCAGCCATAACTACAGCCCCAGGATGTTGACTATGAACTTCGGCATTTAGTGTTTGTAAAAATTCAACTGCCTCTAAGTTTTCATGGCCACCATGTTTATTTGGTAACCATTCCCCGTCTTCTCGTGAATAGTTAAGATATAACATAGAAGCAACAGCATCAACCCTTAAACCATCAATATGAAATTCCTTTATCCAATACAACGCATTGGCAATCAGAAAATTACGAACCTCATATTTTCCAAAATTAAAAATATAAGTGCCCCAATCACGGTGCTCACCTTTACGTGGATCCTCATGCTCATATAAAGCACCACCATCAAATCTTCCCAAAGCAAAGGCATCTTTAGGGAAATGTGCAGGAACCCAATCTAAAAACACACCAATATCATGCTTATGACAATGGTCAATGAAATAACGAAAATCATCTGGTGAGCCAAAGCGACTTGTTGGCGCATAATAACCAGAAACTTGGTAGCCCCAAGATTGATCTAAAGGATGCTCCATAATAGGCAATAATTCGATATGGGTATAACCCATCCATTCAACATACTCAACTAAACGGTGGGCTATTTCACGATAGTTTAAAAATTTATTATCATCCGTACGCTGCCAAGAACCAAGATGAACTTCATATATATTAATTGGTTTTTTTTGCCAATCAAAGGCATGCCTTTTTTTCACCCAGCCTTGATCATTCCATTTATAACGACTATGTTCCACAATAGAAGCCGTTTCAGGTCTAACTTCCATAGCCCTTGCATATGGGTCAGTTTTGACAAAACATTTACTTGCATTCTTTGCGACTATCTCAAATTTATAGATATCTCCAGATTCCAGACCTGGAATGAATATTTCCCACACACCAGAACCACCACAGCAGCGCATTGGGTGACGTAACCCATTCCAATTGTTAAATTCACCTACAACTGAAACTCTTTGTGCTGACGGTGCCCAAACTGAAAAATGCACACCACTAATATGATCAATTTCTTTAACATGAGCACCCATCACCTCATATATATTCCAATGACGACCTTCAGCAAATAAATGTAAATCTATTTCACCTAAAACGGATGGAAAAGTATACGGGCAAATAGCAGATGCCTCTATTCCAGAAGATTCTAGCCAATTGATGCGATAATGCTTGGGCAGCTCTTTTTTCTGTTTCAAAGTAATATTTGAAAAAAACAAACCAAAGTCGTTCATTTTTTGCAATGGTATTAACCCTTCAATATTAGCTTTTTCAGCCATTGGGAGCCAAACTCTAACCTGCCATTTCTTGCCTATCTTTTGATAGCCTAAAACACTAAAAGGATCATGGTGTTTGCCTTGATTTAAAAGCGCTACGTCATGCTCTAATTTATTCATATATACTCTCTATCTGTAAGATTAAGTTACTTCACATGATATTTTACGTTCACTATTTCGGATATACTTACTAACTTTATTGTTTACACCAGAGTCTAAATCTGACCAATTAAATTTCCATAACCAATTATTTTCAATTGTGCCTGGTACATTCATTCTAGCGTTAGAGTCTAAACCAAGTATATCCTGCATTGGGATAATTGCCCATTTTGCAGAAGAATTAAATGCTGACATTATAACCGACCAAACCATACCATCTTCACATTCAGGCAACTGAGAGCTAATCCAATCATAGGTATCTTTCTCTAGACTATTCAACCACCCCAAAGTTGTATCATTATCATGGGTACCGCTATACACGATAGAGTTTTCTAGTTGATTATGCAACGAATGAGGATTGTCAGCATGTCCATCAAAGCCAAATTGCAAAACAGACATCCCGGGTAAATTAAATTTATTTTTAAGATCAACAACCTCGGGTGTGATCATCCCTAAATCTTCGGCAACTAAACGCAAAGAAGATAAAGAATTTTGTATTTTAGTTAATAGTTCAGCACCTGGAGATTTAACCCAGCTACCATTAATTGCAGTTTCCTCTGCAATATCGATTTCCCAAACTGCTTCAAGACCTCTAAAGTGATCAAGGCGTAATACATCAAATTGAGATAAGGTCGACCTTACTCGAGCAATCCACCAGTTAAAATCATCTTGCTCCATTACCTTCCAATCGTAATGAGGGTTACCCCAACGCTGACCTACTTCAGAGAAATAATCAGGTGGCACACCTGTAACAACTGTTGGATTAAAATTTTCATCAAGTTTAAATTGATTTGAATTAGCCCAAACATCTACACTGTCATATGCTACAAAAATTGGCATATCACCAAACAATTGAATACCTTTTTGATTCGCATCATGCTTAAATTTTTGCCATAAGTCAGAGATAGCAAACTGCTCTTTCTTAATGATTAATATTTCATCAATATGTTTATTTTCAAATTCAACTAACGCATCTGAGTTTCTATCACGGTATGCTTCTGGCCACTGAGACCATAATTCATTTTTAAAATATTTCTTTAATACTTTAAATAAGGCATAATCTTTTAACCAGCCTAATGGCTGCTTAAGATAAAATTCAAATTTTTTTTGATTAAATTTTTGCTTCCAGTCATCAGGTAATAATTTGGGATTCATCGCAAACACTGAATCACTATGGTAAGGAGAAATCCCCTCGATTGGAGGCGTTAAGGGTAACATTTGCCATACAGAAAAACCGACTTCTGTCATCCAATCTAAAAAATTCCACGCGTGATGGTCCAAAACCCCATTTGGTAGTGAAGTTGGATGCAATAATACACCTGCTTGTCGCTGCATAAGGGTCTTCTGCACGTTTTGTACTCCACTAAGTTCATCTTAACACATAAAATTTATACGTTACGCCGCATTGTTCCTGCATTTTCTGCTGTTTCTCCACCACCTGATAAAGGAATATCTAAGTTTTTTGGACAGTTCAAATCTAATAATGTATATAATTTCTTTAAATGTCTACGATAAAGTTCGTCAAAATCTTTAACACTATCTGAAGGGTTATAGTCACCAAACCACCAAAACCAATCAGAACCTTCACAAATAGCTAATTGCTCTACCGCTAAATGAGCTTGTTTGGCAGAAATTTTTCCAGAGGAGATTGTTTTATCATAAGCTTGCTTAGCTTCAACCAATAAATCCCAACCAGCATTTTTATCTTTATCACCTATCCACGTTGAAAAAGAACCATAAACCCAACTTCCAGCCTTGAG
>JBLIDR010000323.1:0-3654 GCA_047632655.1 Francisellaceae bacterium
GAAGAGATGCAACGTAGTCACCAAAAAGTAGGGCAAGCTATATTTGTCTGTAAATTTTTAAATGGCGATAAAATGAGTACCGATATCTAATGGAGAGTTTTCTTACGCAACTAGCTGCCACATCCTTTATGGAGGGTATTGCCGTTGCTTTTGCTGTCGCTTACGTGTGGCTAGCGGCGAGGCAAAACATATGGTGTTGGCCATGTGCTTTGGTGAGTACTGGAATTTACACTTGGATTTTTTGGAGTGTGTCTTTACCCTTTCATACAATACTTAATTTCTACTATTTAATTATGGCCATTTACGGTTTGGTAAAATGGCGTGATAAAAATTCCGATAGTTTATTTGTACAAAGCTGGCCAATATCTAAGCATATGATTTGTATTGCAGGGCTGGCTATTGGAGCCCTAATATTAAGTCACTTTTCGAGTACTGTGTTGGATGCAAACTATTTACACCTAGATGCATTTATAACGGTTTTCAGTGTTTTCACAACCGTGCTTGTGGCGCATAAAGTGCGAGAGAATTGGTTGTATTGGATCATGATAAACCTATTTGCTTGCTACCTTTACTTTTCCAAAGATTTGGCGTTAACAGGGGTCTTATTTTTATGTTACACAGGCTTTGCCATCTACGGGTTTATTCAATGGCGTGTAGAACCCAGTAATGTAGAAGATCAGAAAGATACTATATGAACAATTTAAAGATTAAGGTGGAAGCTGAATTAGCCGCTTCGGACTTTATCTCTTCAGACTTTCATCTTAGGGATTTAAACGGGGGCAAAGTTAATAGTAGTTATCGCCTTGAATCATTAAATAAAAACTATTTTTTGAAAACGTTTGAGTCAGACAAAATTGCATTGCTAGATAGAAAAAAAATTTTCGACATTCAATTAGAACTAGCTGGTAAAGGGCTTGCAGTGAAGCCCATTTACCTATCAAAGTCACGTAACTTTCAAATTGACCAATGGCTTGATTTTCCTACTTTAGAGCAGTCAGACGTATCTAGTTTAACCATCACCAAAAGTTTAGCGTCTACATTATCAATAATACATAACACTAAGATAAATGCCCCAAAGTTAGATTTACCTCATCAATGGCAACATTATATATGTTTGATTGATGCGCCAATTTCACTTCCAGAACAGCAAACTATCGATAATTATGCCGCTATCTGGTATCAAGCCTGTTCAACCAAATCTGTATTTTGTCATAATGATTTATCTTTATCTCATGTTACCTATGCTCAACCAAGCAAAATTTTGGACTGGGAATACTGCGCTATTTCTTGCCCATATTTTGATTTGGCATCATGTATAGCAATCAATTGCCTTGGTACTGCAGATGAGGCTAATTTATATGCATATTATGCACAGTATAGTGAACAAAAATTATCAGAGGTGATCGCTAAAGTAGGCATTATGAAACCCCTAGTCGAATTAACTAATAGGCTCTGGTATCAGGCTGCTTCGCTGTCAACGTAAGTTGCTTTCGCTAGATCCGTTGCCTATATAGCTTGTTAAATGTACAGTTGTTCATTAGATGTGCAGTTTTTAATTAGATATTCATAGTAAAAGCAAAATCACTTTACCTTTTGTTTCTCGTCAGTATAATTCAAGTCTCCTGCAGGGGTGTAGTTCCAATTGGTAGAACAGCGGTCTCCAAAACCGATGGTTGGGGGTTCGAATCCCTCCACCCCTGCCAAATTTTATTAAACGTAGTACCTAAATTTTTATTTAAATACAAATATCAATTACAGCTATTTTAAACCTAACTCATATAAATTGAATTCATGTTAGTCTGTTAAAATGAAAAATACTTTTTATCTTGTTCTAAGTCCTTATCAACGCGCAATTTTGAATGAAATGGGTATATCATCATGGCAATTATCTGGCCAAAAAACACAAGAAAAGGTTGAAAAGCAAGCCTCTACAACCGCTGCTACTTCACCTCAAGTGATATCAAAAGATGATGCCCTAGCCAAGTTAAAACAACTAAAAGTGCAAACACAAACAAGCGTCTCCACAGATTCGGTATTAGTGAATTTTTCGAAAAGTGACTCGAAGTCTCAAATATTTACCGATGTATTAGTTGCTCTAGGTCTAGATCATAAGCAACTAATACATATTCCAACCAATAAACTGAGTCACTATTCAGATTATCCTCTGAGTTGGACCCAAGGCGAAAAGATCAGTTTTAATAACAAGCAATTGATTACGCCAAATTTATCTGAGTTACATCACTCGGACATTAAAAAGCAACTTTGGCAGCAGTTACAAAATGTTTTATCTCTTGAAAAAATTTAACTAGACAGCGACATCAATAAATCCGATGAAACCTCATTTTTCCCCTCTAACCACAAAAAATAGTGACTCTTGTTTTGAGCTGCACAAACAAGGGCAGTTTTCACCTTGGTCTCGTAAGATATTTGAAGACTGTTTAACTAAACCTTATTTTGCTCATTCGCTCAATCAAGATGAACAGCTATTAGGTTATTACATTGGCATGAAGGTTTTAGATGAAGTGACGTTGATGGATATAGTGGTCAGCGCAGCGCATAGGGGTAATGGTTTAGGCCAATTTTTACTGAAACACTTAATGGATCAATGCAACCAAAATAACATTCAACAGATTTGGCTAGAAGTGCGTGAGTCAAATGCTGCAGCAATTAATATTTATGACGATGCCGGTTTTATTTTAGTGGAACAGAGAGTGAATTATTATCCTAGCGCAAAAGGTAAAGAAGATGCTTTGATAATGTGTTGTTATTTAGGATAAAAGTTGTATTTTTTGAGCTAGATAATTGGAAACATTATCAATAAACGGTGGGGGACATGCCCCCAGATAAAAATTAACGACGTGCAGCTGTCACATTCAGAATTTCAGCAGTGTCTTGACGATCAACGGCCAATTTTACAAACTTAGATGAGTTGTAGTTGCAACCAACACACATGGCAATGAACTGGTTCATGCTTGGTGCACCAATATTTTTTTCCCAATTTTCATAAGTCTTACGCGTTTTCACGTTGGCAAGTTTTGCCATTTTAACTGTTGTTAACCCTGCATCGAGACGCATTATTCTTAAGTCGGCACCATTAATATACATTTTTGTATCCTATAATTATTATTATTATTATTATTATTATTACTGCACTAGAGTAGTGATTTTTCATATCTATGAATCTAACTCTTATATCATAACTTAATACTACTGAAAAAAATGTGGATTTGACTCCACGAGGTGAATTAATTTTACAATAGGTAGGTTCTAGTTTTAATTGTTCACTATTAAAAATATAAATTCACATTATTTTTTAACTTAGAGTCCTATAAAGACAATATGATTCTTAATATATCTATCTATTAAAAAAGATGCTCTGAACATAAACTGGTTTATTACACAAAAATCAGATAGTAAAAAACAATATTGTGTCTTTTAATAAAAACGGTAACTGTTGTATCTTCTTGCAATTTTGTTTGATTAAGGGTAGGTCTATAATAATTAAATAACCAGATTTATTTATTTATTTATTTTGAATGCGCGTATTGTGAAAAAAATAGCTAGTGGTCAGATAAATTAAGGTTATTAAACATAAAATAGTGGGTTTAGGGGTATCACGTTTCCTAATTATGGATTGGATTGGATTGATATTTT
>JBLIDR010000324.1:0-3652 GCA_047632655.1 Francisellaceae bacterium
AACACGTTCATTTACTTGTGAACGCTCAGCATATCGATATTCCATGAAAAACCTCGTAACTTTAAATAATTTGAAAGAGACTTATAGGGCTTTTTTGATCTCCAACTACATATTATAGCTGCGGATAAACAAAACACTGTACAATAGCGTCGAGCTAACCGTAGATCATTAAAATATATAAATCTTATTCAAAAGTTATTATCTGTTGGTATGAATATATTGGCTCTTGTATCAACTTAGACCTGCAACATAAATTCATATATATGCATAATATCTGCAATTCATATATTTTAAATGGGCTAGAAAAGGGCAACGATATCGGATGTCCCTTTACATACCCATAATAAAGCCAGTATCAATCAGTCAAGGTTAAGCTGCGCCAACTGGTATGCCCGTGCCTTGGATTTCATCAACTAGGGTATAGAAAAGTGTGGGTAATCCAGCTTTAGAGTAAGGATAAGTTGTCACACGTTGCAAAGGAGTCAACCATAACAATTGTGGCGCCGCCAGCACTATGCGATGTGATGCGAATAGATGATAGCCCCATACGACATAATCAAAAGTGCACGAATATTGATATCAACCATGGCCCATCTTCTATTGGGGATAAAGTTTCAGGTTAATCTCGACCTCACATGCCAGCATTATTCACTAGTTCGTCAAAAGTGCCAATTTCTAACTTAACCTTGGCAAACAAGGCCAAACATTGTTTGGTATCTGGTAAATCCATTGCCGCGTTAAGTAACATGGCCTACATCTATGGTTCCTCATCGATTAAGTCAAGTCCTTGTCAATTTCTAGTCACCAGCACCCGATTGACATTTTGAGCCGCAGAGGCCCGGGCAGATATGGCACCTTCACCTGCCACTGCAGCAGTGATAATAGTTTTTCACTCTTAATATTACAGTCATGTCTGGACTATTTAAGAGTTGGCTCAGCTAATAAAATTTAATTCAGTAAAGTAAAAAACGCCCAAGATAACAGCTCACATGCCAAAAAATTAAAAAATTGATGCGTATTCACATACTTCATTCCTATCTTTCCCATAAGTGGGTGGAAGGAGTTTGTGGGTGTACTGAAAAAATATTTCAATCAATGTTAAACACTTTCCTTTAATAAAAGGCTCTAAATATATTGATTACAAATGCTTAGATTAACAGTTTATTGAATGGACACATTTTAACAAAAGGGGAAACTTGGCTTCTTTGAGGTCAGGTTATTCTTAAAGCCTTGCATATCCTCGAGACAGCAAAATATGGTCGAATTCTCATTGGCATTAATCATAAAGAAAACCCTACTTCTGAGAAGAAAAAACTTGAGTTGCTGTGCGAATTTCAAAGTTCTGAAAATATTATTACTATTACCGCTGTAACAGCTTAGGTAGGTTAGGTTTAGATTTTACTATCCCTTTTATAGAATCTGTTGCGATCAATGTAATTGAGTCACCTTGGGGCAATAAGCGTCAGATACACATTAACAAATAACAGTGATTAATTTTAATAGTAAAAACAGACGATGCATCAATCTATCAATCATTGTTAAAAAACCGCACCACAATATATATCAACACCTAAGCCAAATCAGCTTTTTTGCATTTTGCATTTTGCATTTTGCATTTTCAGAATTATTCAGGCGGGAACATATATAATTTTTAAAGGGTTTGATGTTGGGTTGAAAAAAAAGTTATGTTATTTTGGCTACTTTTTAAGTTCCTTGCATTCAAATAATGACAAACTTAAAAATATCATATTTGATTTTTTCTGGCTTTAACTTATTAATTATCTGGATGCTCAGGCACAACAACAAAAAAATGTATCTTATAAACTAGAAAAATTAAATTATATGTTAATAAATAATTTTGAAAATTCGTTTCATCAACCTCCTTACCCCATCTGCAGATATAGTTTAGTTCAAGACAGGGCATTTATTATCAATTCCGTAGAGCACTAAAATATTTAACAATGGAGTAAAATGTTTTTAATATTGGCAAGCCGAATGTCCGTCGACTATGAACAACATTAGTGACAAAATTGTCATATAATCCATTTATAAAACCGTACTGACTGTTAATATTATAGTTAAAAGTTGAGTTCAAAACTTCAACTAAGCCCATCGTTTTAAAAGTATTAAAATCATCTTTTGAAAAAAATGATGCTGATTTAACGCTTTCAAATAACGGAGCTAAAATGAGTTTTTGTCCTTCAGGACCGACTAAATCAAAGCCGACAAAACTGTTTTCTAAATACTGCTCTGTAAGAGAATAATCCGCAGGGCGCTGCAAAATAATTTCTTTTGCATTTTTAAATTCTTGAGGACAATATAACAATGTCCCTTTGTCCCCTTTTATATATAAATATCCATCTAATTTCTGATACGGCTCAACCACAACAATTTCACAATCATTGTTCACTTGATAGTGTAAAGCTTTATCTTGATAACAGGCTGAACGCACTAGTGAAAATTCTAAAAAGGCTCTTGCTGTAGCAAGACCGTGATAACGATAGCCGATATTATGCATTTCTATTTTTTTTATATTTCCAAGTTTACCTTGTTTGATAATATCCCGAACAATGGCAAATTGAGGAAAGTTCATATAATCTTCTGTCACAATAGTATTCTGATACTTACGAAGTAAATAGGCACTTTGAATGTGTTTTAGGCCATCAAAAACAGGAGTATCAATAATCAATACTTTATTTTTGGTATCCGTAAAGCGATGGATTTTTTTCAATATATCTGAGACATATCGAGTAGTAATTGAAATCACAATTACATCCGCATTTGCTAAAGCAGGGCATTCTAATTCCGCTTGTGACTCAATCCCCCAAAGTTCACCTACCTCAGTTGCGTGTTGTGATGTGCGAGAATAAATACCTGATATAACCACTGGATAATCTAAACATTTAAATGCAGGAATAAAATTTTGTTTCATTCGATTGCCAGACCCAACTAAAAAAACATGAGAAGGCGCATTAGTATCGCAGTGTAAAATTCGTGCATTCTCACGCACTTTATTTTTTAAATTAAACTTCAGACGCGATAAATAAGCAACTTGTATATCAGCATTGAATTTAATAGGTAAGCAGGGTTGGCTATTATCTATATTATTACGCAACATGCGACGCCTCATCTAACTGTGCACCAAACCAGTGTGAAATATCCGAGTTTGTTTCAATTAAGCTTTCCTTCACCTCGGTGAATTCTGGCAAAAAGATCCGGTCATTAAATAAACCTTTATTTTGAAAAGACAGTTTTAAGACCCGCCTCCTTGTGATGGATTGGTTAGGAGTAGCACGATGAAGAAACGTCCTATCAAACAAAAAACACGTCCCCCTTTGGCCAGTAATTTTTAGAGAAGGCGTATTTCTTTTTAGGTTATCAAAAGCAGATAAAGGAGCAATTTGAAAAGGGCCATTTTCATCAGCAACATCTGATAAATACACAAACATACTGAAGTGATGTAACTGATTTTTCTCTACTGCATATAAACAATCTTCATCTCGATGCCAACCGTCGAGGCCATTATCTGCATGAATATGTGAACTCTTCTGTTCACCTTCTATTTCATAGACATGGCAGTGATATAAAACAGCATCACTCATTAAACTACTGATCAGATCCTGTAAATCCTTACTTAAAATAGATTCTAAAA
>JBLIDR010000325.1:0-3646 GCA_047632655.1 Francisellaceae bacterium
AACCCCTGGGACATCAGGATTATAAACCATAATATGACCTCTAATCATATTAGACCCAGGATCTGGTAATAATTTTGTTTTTTGATTCCCAATAAGAGGGTTGCGACTACAGTAACCGCCAATTACTTGGCTACATTCAATAACATAATTATTTTTATTTTGAATTATAATAAGATTTTTATTATTAGATTCAACTGCGGGAAAAACTTGAGAGACACTCTCAGTTGGCTTGTTAGAAGTTGCACATCCGGCTAATAACAGAGCCCCCATAGCGAAGGATGAAATTTTAATATGTAGACTCATAAACTACTCGCTTTTAGCTTGAACAACAGCGTTGGTACTTTTCATACTAAGTGGCTGTTCACTAATTAAAATGGTATCAGGCATTTCTTTAAGTATTTCAACTGTAAGCCCACTTTTATATAAATTATTTGTCTCAGACTGTACGAATTTCCAACCACCTTTGCCCATATCTTTATATGTAAATGAAATATTATCAACATATTTACCTGGTTCATTTTTCGCAAATACCATAATATGACCCTTGATCATATGTGAACCAGGATCAGGTAACATTTGCAGATAACCATTTGCTGGCATTGGGTTATTTGCGCAATAGCCACCCCAAACCTGTGAGCATTCTATCACATATTGAGTGTTATTATTTATACTGCCAAAATAACCTGGAACAGATAAAGCTGAATCTTTAGGGCCTGCATATAAAACTGTACTAGATAATAATGTCACTGCTAGAAGCGAATTGATTATTTTTTTCTTCATAGTTAACTCTCCTTATTTAACTGTATCTAGAATATTTTTTCTTTACAAAGATTTATAACAATTAAATGTGTTTAACAATATAATCCAACCCACCTGTTATTGCTGCAACTTGAGCAATAATACACTCTTCATCTGAAGCTTTAGGGCTGTCAGGATAGACCTCAGTCGTAGTGCTGTAAGTTGCATTCGTGAAACCGATACAGAGGCCAAGCTTTGTTGTGTCATAGTTCATCACACCTTCTTGAGAAAGATGTTCTCCGATGAGTCTTCCTTCACTATCTGAAGGAGCAATATGGGTGATTTTTTTAACAGATTCAATAACGGCAGTTTGAAAATCATGCGCTAAATTTTCTGAATCCCCGCATAAATAGAAGCCATCTGGGATTTCCCAAACACCTATGTCTAATCCATCTCTTGCCGCCAAAGCTGGTCTAAATTCACTGTTGTCTGTATCCGTGGTTTCATGCAAGTCAATGTGAGCCATAAAATTAAGATTAAGAGATTTGATATATTTCATTAATGCTGCTGATTCTGCCGATGGACTATTCTTATAAAAAGAACGATTAGGATCGATCGCAAGCGGGTTCCAGCGATTAATTGTTTCATAACCCCAGGGACTTATGCATGGGGCCACAATGATATTGAGTCTGTCGATATACTTTAAAGCTTCTTTTTCTAGAAAACGAATAGCACCTTGAACACCACTTGTTTCATAACCGTGGACCCCTCCTGTGACCAAAACAGTAGGTTTGTTTTGGTCATGATCTTTAGTTTTTACTGCATATAAAGGATATTTTTCAGGGCCATAACTAAGCCCACTATATTGGATAACATCAAAACTATCCCTAAGTTTTTCAAGTCTGCTTAGAACTTCTATTTTGTATGATCTTTTGATATTTTGATGCGACAACCATTCTTTTTTTTCAGCTAAACCCCATTCTTTCCCTGGGGTTCCAATTTTGTATATGTATTTATCGAGCATAGAGATATCCAATTTAAATTAAGGCTTAAGTTAAATATTATATCAAAGACATTATTAAAACTTTAATTTTAAGGAAACATAAAAGATAAAAGAGCTTTTTTTATAACTTAGTAGTCCGATCAGTTACTGTAGCAACTGTCATAACAGCATTAACATTTGTAGCAGTCCGTCCCATATCAATTAATGGGTCAATTCCCTGAACCAGAGCTACAATGCCATAAGGTAACCCAAGTGTTGAAAGAGTTACTCCCGCGGCAACAAATGCAGTTCCAGGAATACCAGAAACACCCAAAGATGCCAGCATATTAATTAATGCTATCACCACTATTGTTTCCCATGTGATTGGCATATGTAAAATTGTCATCGTCATAACGACCAACATCGCGGGATAAATTCCTGCACAAGCATTCATACCAAGAGTCGCCCCAACTCCTGGTGCAAAATTTGAAACACTTGAGTTGAGTTTCATGTTGTTAGACAGAACATCCATTGTCACTGGCATTGTTCCGAAACTAGAGCGTGTAGTAAACGCCACCAGTAATGCCTTGTAAACATTTTTAAAATAAATAATTGGATTAACACCTGTAACTAACAGCAGACATATATGCATACCAATCACAATCATCATTGCTAAATACATAGCCCCGACAAAGTAAACCATTTGATAAATTGTATCCAAACCTTGGGAAACAGTCATTTGAGTCATCAACGCAAAGACACCATAAGGAGTCAGTGAGATAATCATATTAGCTAATTTTTTAACGACAGAAAAAGTTGAATGTATAAAACCGATAAATGGTTCTGATAATTTTTGATTTTCATTATGCAACTTTAAAGCAGCGACACCAATAAATGCCGCGAAAATAACTAAAGCAATCACATTATTAGAACTCATCGCTTCAACAGGATTTGTAGGAATCATAGCCAACAATGTTGAACTAATACCTTGATTTGTGTGTTCCGCTAGCATATCCGTACCTGGTAATTGCAAACCAGCACCTAAATTAAATCCTCTCGCTACCAATGAGCCAATAATGGCACTTATACCTGTTGTCACCAATAATAATATTATTATTTTCATTGCAATCATTGTCACAGATGAGCTGTTATGATTTCTTAAATTAACAATTGCGTTAATAATTGCGGTAAAGACTAAGGGTATAATTAGCATTTTCAATAAATCAATATATACACTGCCGGAGAAATCAACCACCTGCATAAAGCCACTCTCAGGCAATGTATTTCCCCAAGATAAATTTTTAATAGCAATACCAAAAATAACCCCTAATATTAATGAAGAAAGTGCTCTTTTATTAAAGGCTACTCCTTTGACCTGAGCATAAACGAACCCAAATAGAATTAAAATAAATATACCTAAACTAAAATACCCCTGGAAACCCACAGTAATTACTCCTCACGTAAACAAGAATCATTATCATATATACTTCAAAAACATTTGCAAATATTAGTAAGTTATAGCAACCTAAGGTTTAGTTATATGCTCAATTTCTGAAATTAAAATGATAGCTTCTGCGGCTGAATCACCACAAAAATCCTTACTTGCCTGGAAGTCACTACACACTTTAGGTCGAGATGGTTGACCAAATAATTGGCATAAATTTTTATTATCTAAATTTACACATCTGACACCAGAAGGTTTACCAGTAGGCATTCCCGGAATTGGTGATGTGATTGAGATTGCTGTGCAACAGGCGCCGCAACCTATTCTACATTCCATAAAAACCCAATAAATAATTAAGATTATATATTATAACAATATGAATAATCATAATCTAAATTATTTATCGTTATTTAAACCCACTCTGATTCACTCTAGAAAGAAATATTCAAAATAATGTGCTCACCTTTCACTTTAGTGACATT
>JBLIDR010000326.1:0-3642 GCA_047632655.1 Francisellaceae bacterium
TTAACATAATAACGGTTATTATTATGTTAAATTCAATCAAGGGTCAAGAACTTTATGATTAAAAACTCATCAATTCTACAAAAAAGTTACTACTGAGAAAGTTTGCCATGTGATTTTTTGTACGTATAATTGAGAAAATTTTTCAGTGTGTTGTTTATAATAGTCGCAGATGTGACTTAAATTTTATAATAGCGCATCAAAAAAAGGTAAAACTGAGATGATGAATCGTTCTGAAAAACTAAAAAAACTAAAAAAACTAAAAAAACTTAATAAACCAATAAAATCAAAGGATATACAATACGAAAGGAAAAAGTTAGATGTTTTAGAGGCATGCTGGCAAGCTATACTTCGTGTAGGTATAGATAAGGTTACAATGAGAGAGATCGCCTTTGAATTGGATGCTACTACGGGCACTTTAGTTCATTATTTTCGTACAAAAGATGATATTTTGCTGCAATCACTCATGCATTTATTTAATGTCACCTTTGAAAGTATCGAAGATCAAGTGAAAGGAAAAAGTGGGCTAAATAGAATCGAGCATTTTATTTACGCTACACTTCCCCTTGACAAAGATGGTGAAATAGGTTGGAGAATATGGCTCTCGTATTTGCGTGCTTCAATTTCTGATGATGAGATTTCAATAGAACATCAGCGAAAGTACGCTCATATTCAAGACTGGCTACTTCAAGAGATCAAAAATTTAGACAATTCTGGCGAGATTAAAAAAGAGCTAAACTTAGATTTAGAAGTGAGATCGCTCGGAGCTCTTATTGATGGGATAGGTGTAGGATACATTGTAAACCCGACACGGTTTACTTATGAAATGCAAAGAGCTTTAGTTAAAAGACATATAAATACTTTCTTAGCCGCATAAATTTATATTTTTAAAAATTAAATAAGAGCATTTAGGTGAATTCAATAATATGTAATTATTATATTATTGAATAAAGATTAATAATTACATATTTCTTTTATGATAAATTAATGTCGTTAAAGTAAACCGAATGAGTTTACAAGTCACCCACCTGTACATTCTATCCAAAGATATTGACGTGCAAGTTTTTCGTAGACGCCCGTATCAGATAATAGAGTAAGTATATACATTAACTCGCGATTTAACATATACGAAGCAGCGCTATTGAGATTGCATTAATCTTTTTTTTCTTCAATTACTCGACGATAATTTAAAGAAATTGAATAGAAAGGATGAGGAATAGTGAAAAATGACTTTCATTTATATTTTGAGCTGAATTGGCTTTTTTATTGCGGATCCAATGGCTATTTATCATTATTTTAATATTAAAAATGCTTTACTAGAGGCAATAACAACGTCTTTAATCGAGGATATCTATCAACACCAAGTAAGTGAGGATTGGAAACAAGAATTATGCCGATTATGTTCGAGCTACCTAACATTACTTTACAGCTTCCTGGATTGTTAAATACACTTTGTCGATGACTTACATTGGCTCTGCGCAGCTGTTTAATGAGCGATTTTATATTGTTATTAAACAGCTGAACTTTAGTGAAGAATCAAAACAAAATGCGTTACATCTTTTAGTAGATTATTTACACGGATATGCGCTAGCACTTAATTGCCAACCGAGTGAAAAAGTGTTAACCGTGGATATGTTAGATGGACAACTAAGCCTCTATTTTCTTGCCTTTGAGAGCATTTAGAGCGGAATTTATTATAGTTTTCATGCTTTGGTATTCACTATTAAAATCACCCTTTTAATTTAACATTTAATATTTAGCATCAATTTGAGACATATATGAAAACCACAGGTAATCAAAAAAATAGCGCCTTAGATGGGCCTATATTCAGAACATTTTTAAAGTATTTACTACCATCGATGGTAGGCATTTTGGCAATGAGTTCGGCCTCCATTATCGATGGTATTTTTATTGGTAATTATATTGGAATACCTGCATTGGCTGCTGTCAACCTGATCATTCCAATACTCTCTGTGCTTTTTGGTGTTGGTCTAATGTTGTCAATTGGTGGATCAGTAAGAGCAGGTAAATACTTAGGTGAAAAAAATGAGATGGCTGCTTCGGCAATATTCAGTAAAACCCTTATCGCTGTCACCATTTATGCTATTTTCATCATTACAATAGCGCTATTGCTAGAGTTCTCGCTGTTTCGGTTACTCGGTGCTGATGAAGTTCTGGCTGCATTAATGAGTGAATACTATCGTGTAATAATGCCTTTTTTGTTGGCACAATTAATAACAATTGTACTTTATTTCTTCATTAGGCTCGATGGTTTTCCTATTTTAGCCGCAACAGCGCTTGTTATTGGTGCTTTACTAAACATTACGCTCGACTACCTGTTTATAGCGGTATTCGATTGGGGGATAAGTGGTGCTGCTTGGGCTACAGGTCTTTCGCAGCTATTGCCACTATTAACACTGTTAATTTATTTTATTAGCAGTAAGCGCAAGCTACATTTTTCTGTTCAACAGAAGAACTGGTCAGAAGTTTTTAAAGCGGCCTATAATGGTTTGTCAGAATTTATTAATGAAATATCTGGAGGAATTATTGCTTTTATTTTCAACTTGCTGCTGCTTACTCGTGCAGGTGTGGAAGGTGTTGCTGCCATCACAGTATTAAACTATCTTTTGATGATTGGCTTTATGATCTATTTCTCAATTGCAGACACGGCACAAGTGATGATAAGTCAAAATTTTGGAGCTCGAAACTCACAAAGACTAAAACAGTTCTTAAACATTACTTTTTTGATGACTAGCTTAGTAAGTATATTAACTATTATCACTCTGTTAGTTTTTAACGAATCACTCATCTACATGTTCTTAGATAACCAAAGTGCTAAGGCAACCGTTACGATAGCAATTGAATTTGTTTATTATGTGTGGCCCGTATTTATATTTGCTGGTATCAACATGGTCATCTCAAGCTACCTCACCGCTATTCACTTACCGTTCCAATCTGGCATGGTCTCGTTGTGCCGTAGCCTTATATTTCCAGCCTCACTATTAATAGCTTTATTTATGATATTTGACGATAATCGATTTGTTATTGCTCTACCTATAGGTGAATGCCTGACTTTTTTAATTGCTCTAGCATACTTCACTCGTCATGCGCCCGAACGAGCTATAATTAAAGACTTAGCGTAAGCGCGTAATTAGCCCCACATACCAATATTAATCAAGTTTGCGCATAATTATCTTAGTAAATTAACATGAGGTCATTATGAATAATCAACAAAAAATAAAACACGGGCAAAACACCTTTGAACAGCAGCAAGATAGTGATTTAACTATCATTCAATTTTGTCGCGACAAGAAGATTAACGTGTTCACCTTCTATGGTTGGCGTAAACGCCTTTCTGATAAAACCCAACCAATTGAACCGCAACAGGTGATCCCCTTTGTTATTCATGAACAGTCTTTGACACAACCTTCCATGATTAAACTCACCACGCCAAGTTTATTTGGTTACCGGCTTCACTGACATGAGAAAATCAATCAATGGTCTTAGCATTATAGTCAGCGAAACCTTATTACTCGATCCTTTGAGCCAAGCTTGGTTTGTTTTTTGTAATAAACAGCGCGATAAATTAAAAATATTATTTTGGGATACTAATGGTTTTTGGCTTTATTATCGTCGTTTAGAGTA